>CACYEG010000142.1 GCA_902773365.1 uncultured Erysipelotrichaceae bacterium | reverse complement strand
ATTATCAATATTTTCTAGGAACTCTTTGATTATAGAAGTTGGCAAAAATATTGGAAGCATATTGTTTATATTAAATGAAGTAAATCAAGTGTTTAAAACTAATAATATAAAAGAGACAATACAAGTATATGAGCCTAATCCAGAAAAGCCTTTGGAAGATGTCGAAGATTTAGATGGAATAATATATTTGGGAAAGAAAGCAAACTTTGAAAGATTAAAAATCAGTTTTGATAAAAAAGTTATTTTTAGTGGTTATGGAAATTATGAATTGTATATTGATGATAATTTGGACGAGAGCTTAATTAATCAAATTAAAAAAAATAAGAAAGTAAATATATATAGTAAAAAAGGAATTGGTATAGGAAAAGAAGTTAGTGGCATCGATGAGGCAATAGCAAAAATTAATGAATTTGGTAATGAGTATAGTGCAGCTATAATTACTAAAAGTAGAGAGAATGCCAAGGAATTTGTGGGAAGTATTAAATCTAGAAATGTACTTGTAAATGCCTCTCCGACACTTGTTAATAGTCTAGATATTGAAGCAAGAGATTTGATGTATAAAAAGTCTGTGCTTGTTTATGAATAAAATAAACATTTTACAGTATTAGGCTAAAAGTAATGGGTAAACTGGAGCCCACTACCCAAGGTATATTGGTACTATAAAAACTAAAGCTTAATAGTATCACGAAGGATTTCGTTGCAAATTAAGAGAAAAATGGTTGAAAAATACTCAAAATCATGATATTATGTGAACAATGAAATAAAGGACTGTAAAAGTTATGAATTACATATGACTTTACAGTCCTTATGGTGCGTTATGTGAAAGGAGTTTATATTCTTTGGAACAATTAGCAAAAATATTACCAAAACTAAAAAAATTTCAAGATTACATAGAAGACGTTAAAAAATCAAATTTTCCAATAAATCTTTCAGGACTATCAGAATCAGCAAAAGCACATTTTATATATGCAACACGATTCTACACTGAAAGACCAATTGTTATATTAACGTACAATGAAATAGAATTAAATAAAATTAAGAAGGATTTAGAATTTTTCTGTGATGAAAATATTTTAGTTTTTCCAAAAAGAGAAATAGTTTATTATGACATAGACACAATGAACAAAGATATTTCTATGGAAAGACTAAAAGTTTTTTCAAAATTATATAATTCTGAAAGTACAATAATTCTAACAACAGTTGAAGCAATGATGCAAAAAACAATTGAAAAGCATAAGCTTTTTGAAGGCGTGTTGCATCTAGAAGTTGGAAAAGAATATAGTTTGGACTCTATTAAAGAAAAATTAGTTCAAATAGGATATGAAAGAGTTGATTTGTGCGATGGTAAGGGTACTTTTGCAATCCGTGGAGGAATTATAGATGTATATCCTCTTACGGAGAAAGATCCTATTAGAATAGAGTTTTGGGGAGATGAAATTGATTCTTTAAGAACTTATGATGCTGTATCGCAAAGGTCATTTGGCAGTATCAATTCTGTTTCGATTTTTCCTGTAGAAGAATTCTTAGTTGACATAAATGCAATTTCAGAAATTGCGGATAGAATCCAAGAAGCTTTTAGTAATAGGTTAGATAAATTTCCTGGAATACTTGCAGATATTGAAGAAATAAGAAGTGGAAACTATATTAATAAAATAGAAAAGTATTTTGAGTTTTTCTATGATAAGCTTTCAATGCTTTCAGATTATTTTCAAAAAGATACAGTAATATTTATTGATGAACCTGTTAGAATTAAATCAAAAGCTCAATCTATAGATTATGAAAATAAAGAAATCATTGAACAATACTTAGAAAAATATGGAGTAACTCCTAGTTATACAGCTAATATGGCTAGTTTTTCAGAAATCGTTATGAATTTAGAGGAACTAAATTCAATTAGTCTATATAGAATAGACGAAAATATGCTTGCAAAAAGAAACGGATACAGTTTTAACTGTAGGGAGGTGAACTTTTTTCGTGGCAACGTGGATATATTCGTACAGGAAATACAAGATGCTAGGTCACGAGGAAGTAAACTTCTAATATTAGGTGGTACACCTTCTAAATGTCGTACACTTACTACTTTGTTGTTGGACCATAATATTAATTCTGCATATCTTGCAAATAATGACTCTTCATTGTTTGAAAAGACTATGGATAGTGCAACAGCAGCTGAAGCTCCTGTTATGATTGTTGAGGGAGAACTAAGTTCTGGATATATCATAGAAGATATTAATTTCGTAATATTAGCTGGCGAAGAAAATAATGTCGTTAAAGAAAAGAAAAGATCATATAAGCCAAAAGCTTTCCAAGAAGGTTCAAAAGTTGTATTTGCTGATTTAAAGGTTGGAGATTTCGTTGTTCATTCTACTCATGGAATTGGAAAATATATAGGAATTCACACACTAGTAATTGATGAAGTTAGAAAAGATTATATTAAGATTCAATATAAAGATGATGACGTATTATATGTTCCTACTGACCAATTGGAAAACATACGAAAGTATATGGGTGGAGATGAAGACTCAAAACCAAAACTTAACAAATTAGGAAGCAAAGATTTTGAGAAAACTAAAGCAAGGGTTAAAAATAGTCTTAAAGATATAGCTAAAGGACTTATAGAATTATATGCAAAAAGAAGTACTCAAGTAGGTTAT
>CACYEG010000141.1 GCA_902773365.1 uncultured Erysipelotrichaceae bacterium | reverse complement strand
CTTATTTTTATATACAATGGTAAATATATAAGTTGTCTTATTATTCTTATTATTGGATTTGTATTATCTTTTAGTCTTTTAAAATATGAATTGGCAGTAGTATATTTTATTTTAACTATGTCTTCTACTTCTTCAAAATCATCATAATCACCGTAATATTCTCTGTTTAAAACGTATTTAAGTTTTCCACTACTTTCATATAGGTTTTTATAAAAAATTGTACTATTAGCTTTAAAGCCACTTATATTATAAATTTTACCAAAAGACTTTTTAGTTCTAAGTAAACCGATAACTATGTCATTTAAATCAGATGTATCTATAAAGTCATATCTTCTATCAAATTTTAAATGATTAATAAAATAGTTTTTCTTAGTAAGAACTATTGGCATTCTCATTATTACATATTTCTTTAAATTAGCTTTTATATAGTCTTCACTTTTAATTAAACTTATGGAGAATGGATCTTCAGGATGATTTGACTCAGTTTCTATAGTTATTTTTCTTTGTTTTTTATTACTCTGTCCATATATACTAATAAAAGACATATAGTAGTAAATGCAGTCAGGATTAACCTCTAATATTGCATCAACTATATTCTTAGTTCCTGTATAGTTAGTACTATTGGCAATGGAAGGATCTATATTTGCAAAAGGCGGCATTATTCCAGCATAATCTATTACAATATCATTTTTTTTGACTAAATCTATCACTAAATTTTTATCTTCAACATCACCATATATAATTTTAATTTTATCTTTTACTTTCGATAGAACTTTTTCACTCTTTTTACTAGGTAAATCTAATACTGTTATATTGTATTTAGAATCTAATAGTTTAGTAACTAAGTTATAACCGATTTTTCCAGCTCCTCCTGTTATTAGTATATCCTTCATGTTTTACCTCCTATTAATGTTATTTTACTATAATTATTATTTCTTAGCAATTATGTATAAATCAATTATTAACAAAAATATTATAATAATCGCACATAAGTATATATAGGTTTTTTCAATTTTGTGATACTCCATTTTCTTAGTCGTAATTTTTAAGTCATTTCTCGTTGTTATAAGTTCAGGGTTATAGTCCATAAGTTGTTTTGTAGGGATATTATAGAACATATCGTTATCTTTATTATCGTATCCAACTCTAGAATAGTATAATCCAAAATATTTTGGATTATATTCTTTTACTTCATTTACTGACTCGTATTTTAACCATTTTCCCCAAATAAGTTTTAATTGCGATGGATGCTTTGAAAGACCTTCCATAGAGACTCTGAACGCAGTTTTCCCATCATATTTGTCTAGTGGTATGTCGTAATCCATGACAATTGGATTTTCTTTGTATAGATGAAAATATATTTTGTATGGCATATAAGGTGTATACACACTTTCATAATTTGGGTCATTTAAGTAGTCGATACTCTTTTCTAGGGCATATGTAGTAAGCCTATGTTGACCGTGACCATATTCACCTTGCTCATCGTGGCTTATTACTATTTTGGGTTTAAATTTTCTAATCATATCTACTTCAAAGTGAACTATGTCTTCTATAGTCATATTTGCGACTTTAAGGTTTTCCAAAGCCATATCAGTCGATTTTGAAAAAGCATCTGGTACTGGTCCTATGATTGGATAATTCCTAATTCCAACTGCCCACAATCCATCTAATAATTCGTCAAATCTAATTGGAGTTTTTAAATGTCTAGTTAAATAGACTATTTGTATACTTTTACCTTGATTTAATATATGAGGGATAAGACCAGCAAAGAAAATGTGTTCATCATCGCTATGTGCAGAAAATAATAATGCATCAGCTTCGCGTAGAGTTGGTTCCCACTTTTGTACCCAATCAGGTATACTATCAGAAAAGAGATAGATTTCTTTGATAGAAACATCGCTTTTATACGATATTTCTATTTTATTAGTTACTTCTTCTAATTCGATTAACTCATGTAAAAACATGTTTTTACCGATAGATTTCTCTTTACCATTATATGAGATTGTTCCCTTGGAGCTTTGCACTGAATATATAATGTAAATTTTATCGAAATTTTTAGTACTCGTAATAGATATGTTATTACCACCAGCAATGGTTTCAATTGTATAAAAATTGTTATCTTTAATTAAACTGTTATCGACGCCATTAATCTGAACTTGTACGTTATCTATATATCCAGTTTTTTCTTCTGCATGTACAAAAGTTATATTCAATAAAAAAAACATAATAATTACTACAAACTTCATGTCCATCATTTCCTATAATCAATTTTACTAGTTTTATCTAAGTATGTCTAGATATAATAAAAAAAATAATAGAATATTATTCTATTATTTTAATGAGTGATTTAT
>CACYEG010000140.1 GCA_902773365.1 uncultured Erysipelotrichaceae bacterium | reverse complement strand
GAATCCGATTAATAATGGTCAAAAGCCAAATAACCCATGAAATATTGGGTTTTTTATTTGACAAATAGTTAAAATATAGTTATAGTAAACCTTATTAATGAAAGAACATGGTATTCTACCCTGTTTATGGATACTATTGGAATAAGTAAAAAGCATGGACGTATTGAAGGCGGTGAATAATTATGAAATTAAGCGTAACTGAATTAGGAAAATATCGTTTGACAATAAATAGTATACTATCTTCTTTTTTTGGATACACTATAAATTTCTCCAAAAAAAATATTGAGTGGAATATAAAAACAAATAAAGGAAGACAAGGGCGTAAAAAACAGCATCAAGTTACCTTCTCTATCGAGGGGAACGAACTATCAATAGATGTTGCTACAATTCCTAAAAAAAGAATTAATGCAACGCAGATTAAAATATCGTTTGACGATGATGGTGACTTATATGGAGTTAAAGTACTAAATTCTAGTAAAATAATATTTGATTATGATATTCAAAAGCATCTTGAGAAGTTGCAAAGTAAAGATTTTTCAAGGAAAAATATAGAAGCAGAAATGGCAGAACATCTATGTGGTACAGATACTAAATCTAATAGCGAAGAAGCAGAGACAAGGTCTAATTTTTATGAAGGAATTCTTGCATCTGCAATATATACTACAATTGTAGAATTTGGCTTTAATCAAAAGAAAATACAAATGGCGCTACTACCAGAAAGCGCTATCCATCAAAAACCAAATGTACCTAAATGTGTAGTTGCAGAAAATACAAATATGGCAGCACACGTTCTTGAATTGATTTTTCGAATTACAGGAATGAGCCATAAAATAATTGAA
This sequence comes from uncultured Erysipelotrichaceae bacterium, assembly GCA_902773365.1. Classification (GTDB taxonomy): domain Bacteria; phylum Bacillota_I; class Bacilli_A; order RF39; family UBA660; genus RUG11867. Next base: position 2,036 of record CACYEG010000140.1, on the reverse strand, counting down.
ACTGATCATGGATATATTGTAATTGATAAATATAAAAAACCATGTATTCGCATTACAGATAATGAAATCATAATAGGTCAATATATTAAAATTTCAATTAGAAATTCTATTCCAGAATTTGAGATTAAAGTAGGCTATTACAATCTTTCATTATTGTCTGATTCGTACTTTTATTATCCACCGTGTTTTCCATGCGACAACTTGCCAGAATCGCTCTCAAAAGAAAAAATAACGTTATTAGAAACACACGATAACTTTTTTAGTAAATATTCTTCTAGCGAAAAAATGACTGGAATTGAAGCAATAAACTTTATTTGCAGTTATATACATTCAGAAGCTTTTAGATATCTTGCCCTACATGGAATTATTGAATTATTATCATCTCCTATATATTCCAATTCAAATAATTCTAAAGAAGAATTAACTACATTTGCTGAAATTATACTTGATACAATGCTGAATTTTAGTGACAAATGGAAACAGGCTGCAAAGTATAGTTTAGAGGGCATATTATATTTAATTTTAAACGAAACAGAAAATTTTAAAAAACTATTTAAAAGTGCGTCGTTTTTACCAGGAAACGAAAATTATACATCATATCCTGGCGCTGCCGATGTGGCTTTAACATATCCATTTCCATTTAGTAACGATAAAAATATACCCAATTATTTGATGCATATATCCCCTACACTTTTTTATTTATCTAAAAGTATTCAACATGATGAAATACACTCTGTTACATTGCAGGAAATAAAAATATCTAGCCCATTTGCAAAGCTATATATACCATTACCAGACGGTACAAGTTTTATATCAATTGATAATGGGGATGGTACTTACACAATAGTAAGAGATATGACAAAATTTAGAAACGTAAATCGCGATAATGAACAAGTGTCAAATGAAATTGATGGCATAAAATTAGGTTGTATATATATTGATGGAGTAACAAAAGAAATAGTTACACCAGCAAAATCCATAAGCGACAATAAAAACCCAACTGCAAATAATTATATTGATTTTCTTCAAAATGGCTTTCTTGCCCCATATATTGGTAGAAATATATCAACTGAAGAACTAGCCAAATTAATTAAAAAATATCAATTTTACTATTCTAGTCGCACTAAACAAGACCAAAATAATCCTTTTGTTAGTAAAAATGACTATAGCCCATATCCATATAGAGAATTAAACTTAATTTTTACAACTGGTTTAACTATTAAATTGGCACAAGTAAGTGAACAAACAGATTTTTCTGATGGCGCTAAATATACTGTAGCGGTCAATATTGATAATTTAGAAGCAGCTTCTAGTGAAGAAAGCGAAGCATATAACGATCATATTTTATTTTTTAAAGAATATTTAAATAGAGTTCTAACAGAAGAAGAAGCAGATGAACTAATCACTAAGTACATTAATGGAAACTTATTTAAAAATTATGTTATAAGAATGATAAAAGATTTGTTAAATCAAGCTGGGATTGAAGATGACAAATCAACAGAATTACTTGGAATTCTAACCTCGTTAACTCTACCATGGTTTAATGTATTTGTTCTAGATAACACAACTAAAATTGGAAAAAATTACATACTGCAAAAAGCAGGAACTGAGAAGATGGTTCGTATAGAGAACTAATAGATAGTCTTACTGTATATTTTAAAAACCAAACAGACGCAAAACACGCTAGAGTTGATGCAACTAAGGTAATACAAGATTTTTTAAAAAGCAATGCTTTCAATAAACTAATTAATTATATTGCTAAAAAAACTTGGGACGGTAGATTGCAAGAATCTGGCATAAGTTTAGATGAATTTGCCGCATTCATACAATTAAAATTAAGACTATGTCCATATGCTGCATCTAGGATTAATGTAATACAGCAAGTATAGTAAAATAATTCTACACCTGAATTAACACTAAAACTTTATTAGCAATAAAGTATATCAATGTAGAATTAATTAAAGATATACTTAATACTATAGCCAACCTAATAAAGCTATACTTTATAGTTTTATATAGTTGGTCTTTATTTTTTT
>CACYEG010000139.1 GCA_902773365.1 uncultured Erysipelotrichaceae bacterium | reverse complement strand
GTCTATTAATACAGGTTTTTCGGAAATTAAAGTATTGGATGAGAATTTGATTGAAAACAATAAAAGTTTGAAATATTATAAGATGGGGAGATGATGTTATTAATAGATTAAAAAAGAAGTATTAATATAATATTAAATCATTAATTAATGTTGCAATAGTAATTTGAGACTAATTGTATAAGGAGAATGATAATGTCAGTTTTTAAGTGTAAAATGTGTGGAGCCACACTCAATATACCAAAAGACACTAATGTGTTTAAGTGTGAGTATTGTGATACCGAGCAGACAGTTCCTATTATAAATTCTCAGGAAAAAGAAGAGTTATATGATAGGGCGAATTATTTCTTCCATAACAATGAGTATGATAAGGCTGCAAAGATATATGAAGATATATCAAATCTTGATCCACATGATCCTGAAAGTTACTTTATGTTCTCGCTTTGTAAGTATGGCATAGAGTATGTAGAAGACCCAAAGAGCAAAAAGAGAATACCAACACTTCATAGACTTCACTATGAGCCAATAAGTAATGATGTAAACTATAAAAAGGCTATAAAACATGCAGATAGCACGCAAAAGATAATATACGAAAATCAAGCTAAATATATAGATGAAGTAAGAAATAGAATACTTGAAATAAGTAAGAAAGAGAAACCTTATGATGTATTTATATGTTACAAAGAGACTGACGAAAGAGGGCAAAGAACTGAAGATTCAGTTCTTGCAATGGATATATATAATGAGTTAACTAAAGAAGGCTTAAAAGTTTTCTTTTCAAGAATCACTTTAGAAGGCAAGTTAGGTGTAGAATACGAATCATATATCTTTGCAGCACTAAATTCTGCAAAAGTAATGGTTGTAGTAGGCACAAAACCAGAATACATAAATAGTCCTTGGGTGAGAAATGAGTGGACAAGGTTTATTGATAGAGTAAATGTAAAGCAATCTAATAAAAAGAACACTGAAAAATGCTATATAGTCCCAGCATATAAGGGGATGTCTCCATATGCACTTCCAAATGAATTTAGCTCAATACAAGCGCAAGATATGTCTAAAGTTGGTGCGACACAAGACCTTGTGCATGGAATAAAGAAATTACTAAATAAAATGGATGCCAATGAAACTAATAAGGTGAAAAAAAGTTTAAATAGAAAGCAAAAATTATTAGCAATGGGAGCAGTTATATTATTAATGGTACAATGCATAACTGCCATAGTAAATTTAAGAGGTAAAAGTAGTAAAAAGGTAATAATTAGAGGTGTGGAATATGTAGAAGATGAAGGATACAATTCCTTGTTTATTAAAAATGTAAATGATTTTAAAGAAGATGATATAGATAAACTAAATAAGTTAGGAATAATTAAAACTCTATATTTCAGGAATTGCGAGTTAGACAATTTGGAATTTTTACCTAAATTAAAAAATGTAGAAGGATTACATTTTATTGAAACGGTTGTTAAAGATACTAGTTTAAAAGAAACTTGTGAGAATATAAAATCGATTACGTTAGGTAGTAATGATAAATCAGTGTGGGATAGTATTGAGTATTTAAATAATATGCCAAATCTTGAAGAAATTAGTATAGTATGCCCAAAAAATATGGATCTTTCGCCAATTGCTAACCATAAAAAATTAAATAGTATAAAATTGGAAAGTTGGCGTAGTAGTACAGTTATTGAGGATTTATCATGGTGTGTTGGATTAACAAATGTAAAGCATCTCAAAATAGTTAATTCTTCACTTTTGATTAAAGGAGATGACCCATTTAATGGTATTGAATTTTTAAGTAATATAGAGAATTTAACACTTAGATTTGATATTAATGGAGTTCTCAATGAAAAAATGATGAGACATTTTTCAAAACTTAAAAAACTGATTTCATTAGATCTTAATATATTTGAAGAAGGGAATAAACTAATGTCTGATTTACAATTAGTATCATTCAAATGTTTTGAAACTGCAAATAATATAGAAAAAATAAAAATTACATCAAAGAATTATTGGGATTTAAGTGGATTGGATAATTTACTTCAACTTAAAGAGATAGAATTACAAAATTCATATGTAACCAATGATAATTTAGAGCATTTAAGGTATTTAGAAAATCTTGAATCTTTGCAATTTTCTGTAACACAAGAGAATTATAATGGAAATAGAACATTTAGTTTTAAGGGGGTTGAAGAATTAGAAAAATTAAAAGTTTTAAATTGTAGTGTAAATTGTAATGTTAAAATACTAGATGAAGAATTATTAAAGAATATTGATGGCTTATATTATCAAATAAATTAGCATTTAAACAGAATATAAGGAGAAAGTTATGAGAATAGCAGATGTCATACAATTTAATAGCAAACAAGATTTTATGCAACTTAAAAATATATAGTAGGAGAACATAAATTGAGTATAGATTT
>CACYEG010000138.1 GCA_902773365.1 uncultured Erysipelotrichaceae bacterium | reverse complement strand
TAGCGCCAGGTAGAACTGGTGCAAAATGGTTAGAAGAGTTTACAAACAAATATAATATTCCTTTTACTTCGCAATGTATCGAAATAGGAGTTAGAGTAGAAGTTAGAAAAGAAATTATGGAAGACTTAACAAATCTAATATATGACCCAACAATATTTATAAAAACTAGAACATATGGAGATGAGATGAGAACCTTTTGTACAAATCCTGGTGGATTTGTTACAAAGGAAAACTATAACAATTACATCTGCGTTAATGGACACGCTTTAAAAGACGTTAAGTCTAGCAATACAAATTTTGCTTTTTTATCAAAAGTTAATTTAACTGAGCCCGTAACTAATACTAGACTATATGGAGAATCAATTGCCCAAATTGCCAATGTACTAGGAGATGGTAAACCGATAGTTCAATCCTTGAAAGACTTAAAAAATGGAAGGCGTAGTACTTGGTCTAGGATTAACAAAAGCTTTATAGAACCGACACTAAAGGACTGTGTTGCAGGAGACTTAGCACTTATTATGCCACATAGAATAATAACAAATATTTTAGAGGGACTAGAAAAATTAGATGAAATTATTCCAGGAATCAATAATGATGACACTTTATTGTATGGGCCAGAAATTAAATTCTTTTCTAGCGAAGTAGAAACAGATAATAAATTCAGATTAAAAGATGAGAATATCTATTTTATTGGAGATGGAAGTGGAAAGTCAGGCCACATCGTAACAGCGGCAGCAACTGGTTTAATTTCTGCCAAAGATATTTTAGAAAGAGAAAAATAAGCGTTAATTAGCGCTTATTTTTAATATTTGACGAAAGTTTATTGTTTTTGTACTTAACACAATATTCTTTTTTATTGGATCCAGCTTGATGACAAAGTCAGTTATTTCTTTTGTAGTACCTTTTTCGAGATATATAATTGTCAAATTGTTTTTTAAGTAAAGAGATTCTTTTAATAATTCTTCATATTCAGTTATTTCATCTTTTGATAGCGATGGAAGGGATACTTTTTCATTATTGCTTATTAGTTCTTTTGCACTAACGACAGAATTGAAAGGTCTCCATTTTTTATATTCTCTATTATTCAAGCTCGGTGTCCTCCTATTTTTTTATTTCTTTCTTTGGCAGTAGAATCTCTTAATAAACTAGATGCTTTCAAAATACTGTTTTTCCCATATTTATCTTTAATAGTGTCTATAGCATTATTGATATTTTCTTTCTTTTGGACTTTCTCATAGTTTTCAAATAAATTTAATTGCTCAGTATTATTATCTACTAAACCAGCTAAATTTATACTGACTTTTCTAATAGGGTAATCTTCATAAAATCTTTCGCACATTGAATAAATGATGTCATAAATATATTTAGCATCATTAGTCGGAACTTCAATTTTTCTAGAGTGATAAAAACCTCCTTTGTATGTCTTAGAGTACCCAAGACCAAAGCCGATAACTGTCGCTTTCTTTTTGTGGCGTCTAAGTCTAGCAGTTAAAACTTCTATCATCTCTTTTATTATCAATTGAATATTATCATAATTATAATCCTTATAAAGTACTTGACTATGGCCATATGACATATCTTTTGTTCTATGATTAAAGTCACTAATTCTAGAATAATCAATGCCATTTGCATGTTCAAACAGCTCTTCGCCGATAACTCCAAATTTCTTTTTTAACTTTGCCTTATCATAATTTGCGATATCGCCAATCTTGTATAATCCCATAGCATTTAAATTTTTTTCCATTCTTTTACCTATTCCCCAAAATTTAGATAAAGGGGTAATTGGCCAAAATTTAGTTTCTATATCTTTATAATCCCATTTGGCAATATTATCTTTAGTGTGTTTTGCTTCTATATCCATAGCAATCTTTGCAATTAACAAATTTGGACCTATTCCACTAGTGCTAATTAGCCCGGTTTCTTCTTTTATTTTATTCATTATATCCAAGGCTAGGGCGTAATCTGTCTTATTATAGAGCTTTAAATAATCTGTTACATCTAAAAAACATTCATCTATCGAATATATATGTATATCTTTGATGTCTACATATTCTTGATAGATACTAACCACTTTTTGACTCATTTTTATATAATATTCCATTCTAGGAGGAGCTGTTATAAATTTTATTTTTGTTGGAATCTCATATATTCTAGTTCTACCTGCGACTCCAAGGTTTTTCATATATGGAGTTACAGCGAGTGTCATCGCACCGTTTCTATTTGGCTCTGCGACAACTAAAGGAGTAGTATATGGATCAAGTCCGCGGTCGATACATTCACAAGTGGCATAAAATGATTTCATATCTATTGCAATAATATTTCTTTTGGGCATATTTGAATAATCCATTGTATCCCTCCTTTTTATATTATTATAGGTGTACTTAAATAAAATTTCAATTTACATTTAGTTATCTAAAAGTATTATTATCTTGTATAAAAACAGTGTATTTGATACAATTAAGATGTAAACTAGGAGAAACAAAAATGAAGAATAAATTTAAAGCTATTTTTATATTTTCTTTACTGATAGTACCAATAATATTATTTAAAAGTATAACTAGAGGTTCGTTTTCATTTTATATAAAAGGAAGTAGTGAATCTAACGAATCTAAAAAAGATGTAATACCTAATGGATATCGCATAAGTAGTGAAATCAGTAAATGTGATAATGGTGTACTTTCTTGGGATAGCTTAACTGATAGTATTACGTTTAAATCTAGCAATCCTTCGATATGCAGCGTATACTTAGAACCGACAGAAGACGAAGTATATTATTCCTCACTTTCTTTGGCATTAAATGATCTTTATAAAAAAACTACAGAATCTAGTGATGCAACTATCGATGATGCGGTAGTAAGCGTCTCACCAAAACTAAATAAAATAAAACTTCTAAAAGATTTGACAATCACTGAAGAAATTTCAATTATGGAAGATACATTTATAAACTTAAATGGCCAAAAAATGACTTTTTCTAGTAAAAATATAATGGACTCCTTTTTCAAAGTTTTTGATAATGTTAGATTAACGTTATATGGTAAAAAAATGGGTAGCTCTATAGAATATATAAGTGAAACGAATGTTCCAATATTTTTACTCGGCGATGATAGTTCTTTGAATATTACAGGTGGCGAGATTACTATCGATTATGAAGGCAAAAGTAACTTTAGCATTTTAAAAGATGATAGAGATAATAATGCTAGCATCACAATCGAAAATGCAAACTTTAAAATAAATGGCGAAAATATAGATTTGCTTTATAGTGCCAAACCGATGTCGATTGCAATTAATAATTCCATCTTTACATTATCTGGTAATTCAAATCTCTCTTTAATAGATGCTATTTCTATATCTTCTAGTGTAGAAGTGGATACAGTTGATATTATATATGAAGAAAAAAGTGAAAAATCTAATATGGGACACTTAATAAATGTTCCACTTGGTAACCTTAAATTGACAAATTCAAAAGTAGTAGTAAATTCGATTGCGAATGAAAATGCCCAGCCTAAGATTACGGCATACGATTTGCAACTTAAAAATAGTACTATGACTTGTAAATTAAATAGTGGGGTTTCTATTATTCATATCATAAATAATGGAGAGATTACTAACTTTAATTTGTTTGCTACAAATGACAATAATTATAATGGTTTACTTTACGATGGTAATGGAGCACTAATTATCAATTCATCTTCAATAGATTTACAAGGAAAAGCAACTTGTATTTGTCTAGCTAATGGCGAAGTTATACTAAACGAGACTACTATCAATGCTGAAAACATTAAAAAACAAGTATAGCCCCAAAAATATAAAGTAGAAGAAAAAAATTGTTAAATTTATATAAAATATATTCACAAACAATTTTTTTTTTGCTACAATAATCTTGTCGTAAAAAATAGGAAATGGATGTGTTATCGTGGCAGGGGCAATGGAAAGATTTTTTAAAAAAATTAATTATGATAATACAACTCCGTTCGACGAAACTGACGTAGAAAAAGTAGTTGTACATAAATTAGATGCAATATGGGATGTGCACTTAATCAATAAATGTCCAATTTCGATAGAGGATTTAGAAGATTTAAAATGTGTTTGCAAAAAGGGATTTGATAAAGTTAAAAGTGTCAACATCATAGTTAAAAATCAGGCTTATAACGATCAAGATATCCTTTCATATATAAAGTATTATTTGAAAAGATTAAGTGAAAAAAGTCCATCTTTAAAAAGCTTAAATAGCGGTGCAATAATCGTTAAAGATGGGGAAATACAAATTGAGATTGCTAATAAAGTAGAAAAAAATCTAGTTGCATCTAAAAGTGATGGAATCATTTCTTGGTTAGAGTCCGTTGGATTACCAGGATGTACGATTACAACATATACTAATGAAAAGAAAAGAAAAGAAGTTAAAAGTGCTATAGAAGATTCAAAAAGAAAATCATTAGAAATTGTAAGAGAACCCAAAATTGCCTTGAGTGGCATGAAAAGCGCACCAGTCTTAGAAATAAAAGATACCGTTCTTTTTGGTGTCTCTTTTAATGATACCAATATTACGCCTATTAAAGATATTAAAGAAGAAAAAAGAGGTGTCAATATAATCGCGCGCATAAGAGACATTCGTGCGATAGAGTCATCTAGAAGCGAGTATAAAATTTTCACCATAAAGGTAGAAGATGAAACATCAACTTTCACTTGTAAACTTTTCACAACAGACAATACAGTCTATAAGTTTTTATTAAAGAATTTAAATGTTGACTCCTATTATAAATTTAGAGGATCAGTACAGATGGATTCTTATATGAGATGTCTCGTTTTAAATATAAGAAGTATTATGGAATGTGATAAACAGACACCAAAAAAAGAACCAATGAATGATGAATTTTTAGATTTCGGTTATTCCCTTGATGATGTGTCTCTAAATGACATACCAGCACCTATTAGTGATGCCGAATCTGATGCAGCATTCTTTGCGTTTGAAGACGATATAGCTTTTAAAGAAGAAGAAAAGACTGTTGTTAAACATCAAGAATATAAACCAAGCGAAGAAGTGGATAAAGATGGTAATAAAGTAATTTTAGGTCATGCCATCGAAGGTGAAATATCTATGATGTGCAATATTACAACTCCAGTAAACTCTTGTATTTTCGAAGGTAAAATCTTTGCCTCAGAACTATTCGAATCATCAAAAAATAACATGAAAATTCTGACACTTAAACTAACTGATAAAACAGATTCGTATCTAGTTAAAGTTTTTTCTAAAAATACTCTTGAAATGAAAGACTTAACCAAATCTCTAAAAAATAATAAGTGGATAAGAGTTAGAGGGCAAGTCAAATTTGACGAATATGCCAAGGACTTGGTATTAAATGCCAATGATATTGTATTGATTCCATCTAAAGATGAAGAGTTAGTTGATAATGCGCCTAAGAAAAGAATAGAATTGCATACTCATACTATGATGAGCCAAATGGACAGTGTATTAAATGTAAAAGAATATTTAGATGAATTACATCGTATGGGATATAAAGCCGTCGCAATAACGGATCACAACGGTGTACAATCATTTCCAGATGCATTCCACAAAGTATGTGATTACAACAAAGGTATAGAAAAAGAAGAAGATAAGTTTAAAGTAATATATGGAACTGAATTAACTATGATAGAGGATACTGTCGATATAGTAAAACGCCCAATAGATATGCCTAGTATTGATGCAACTTATTGTGTGTTTGACTTTGAAACGACAGGATTTAATGCCGGTGGAGAAGACACTATTATAGAAATTGGAGCCGTATTAATAAAAAATGGTGAAATAATATCTAGGTTTGATGAACTCGTTAATCCAAATCGTCCATTACCAGAAAAAATTACAGAACTAACTGGCATTACTGATGAAATGCTAAAAGATAAAGATAATGAAGAAGCAGCAGTTAAGAAGTTTATCGAATTCTTTAAAGACTATCCGATGGTTGCACATAATGCAAAATTTGACTGTTCATTCTTAGAAATGGCCTATAAAAAATATAATTTAGGTACATTTAAAAATTGTGTAATCGACACCTTGGAACTTTCCCGCGCATTAGATACTGGCTTTGCCCGCCACAACTTATCTGCGCTAGTTAAAAGATATAATGTTGAATGGGACGAAACTAGTCACCATAGAGGCGATTACGATGCAGAAGGTACTGCCAAAGTATTCGATAAGATGCTAAAAAAAATGTATAACCAAAATATCGAAAATATCAAAGATTTTTCTAATTTAATCGATAAAAGCGAAATATATAAGTTTGGTAGAAGCTATCATATAAATATATTAGTTAAAAATAAGGTGGGATTAAAAAACCTATTTAAATTAATTAGTCTTGCCAATACTGAATATCTATATAAAACTCCAAGAATTCCAAGAAGCGAAATTGAAGCTCATAGAGAAGGGTTATTAATCGGAAGTGGATGTTATGAATCTGAAGTATTTAGAGAAGCTAAAAGCAAAGGTGATGAAGAGTTATCGAACATTATATCTTTTTATGACTATGTCGAAGTTCAACCACCTGAATGTTATATTCATTTAATAGATACATCAGACTTCCTAAACGAAATTGAAATTCAAAATCATATTAAAAAAATTATCGACGTAACGCGCTCCAGCGGTAAAATAATCGTTGCAACAGGTGATGTTCACCATCTAAGAAAAGAAGATAAGATTAATAGAGAAATTATAATCAATCAGAAAGTTCCAGGTGGAGGAAGACATCCACTTGCCAAAAGTGAGATAGAGCATATTCCATCTCAACATTTTAGAACAACTGAGGAGATGCTTAAAGATTTTAGTTTTATTTCTAAAGAAATTGCTGTCGAAATTGTCATAGATAATACCTATAAAATTGCAGATATGTGTGAAATCGTCGAAGTAATTATTCAAACAGGTGGTGTTCCTTTCTCGCCAAAAATTAAAAATTCGCGCGAAACTGTAGAAAAGCTCGTTTACGATAAAGCGCATTCTATATATGGTGATCCATTACCAAAACTAATCGAAGAACGAATTGAAAACGAATTATCCGGTATTCTGAAGATGGGATATGACGTCATATATTTAATTGCTCAAAAACTCGTTAAGCATTCTAATGATGAAGGATACCTAGTAGGATCCCGTGGTAGCGTTGGATCATCTTTTGTAGCTACGATGATGGGCATTACAGAGGTTAATCCACTGCCTGCACATTACGTATGCCCAAATTGTAAAACTACAGAATTTGAAATAGACGGTAAACCTTTATCTCAGGATTATTCTTGTGGTTATGATATGCCTAATAGAAAGTGTCCTAAGTGTGGAGAAATGATGAGCAAACAAGGACACGACATGCCTTTTGCAACATTCCTAGGATTCGATGCCGATAAAGTTCCAGATATTGATTTGAACTTCTCTGGAGATAACCAAGCAAGTGCACATGAATATACTAAGGTATTGTTTGGTGTCGATAATGTATATCGAGCTGGTACTGTCGGAACTGTTGCAGATAAAACTGCATATGGTTTTGTTAAAGGATATTGTGAAGAAAAAGGAATTACCAATATGAAAAGCGTAGAGATGGAGCGACTTGCTATGGGTTGTACTGGAGTAAAAAGAACTACAGGACAACATCCAGGAGGTATAGTCGTAATTCCTGATTACATGGATGTATTCGACTTTACACCATTCCAATATCCAGCAGATGACCCTAATAGCGCATGGCGCACTACACACTTTGAGTATCATGCCTTGGAAGAAGATATATTAAAACTCGATATACTTGGCCATGATGATCCGACAGTACTTAGAATGCTTCAGGATTTAAGCGGCCTTGACGTTACTAAAATACCATTAGATGATGCTGACACTATGAAAATATTTTTAGGTCCAGAAATCCTTGGAATTACTAAAGAAGATATAGAGTGTCCTACAGGAACACTAGGTATACCAGAATTTGGTACAAATAATACCGAAAGAATGCTAGAAGAAACAAAACCAAAGACTTTCGCAGAATTAGTTAAAATATCAGGATTATCGCATGGAACAGATGTATGGTATGGTAATGCCAGAGATTTAATAATAAGTAATACAGTTCCATTTAAAGATGTTATAGGTTGTCGTGATGATATTATGATAAATTTAACATCATTTGGCATGGAACCAAAGAAAGCTTTCAAAATAATGGAATTTGTCCGTAAAGGTAAACCAAGTAAAGATCCAGAAAAATGGTTAGAATTTGTCGAAGATATGAAAGCTTCCAATGTACCAGAATGGTATATAAATTCGTGTGGAAAAATAAAATATATGTTCCCAAAAGCTCACGCAGTTGCGTACGTAATGAGTGCATTTAGAATCGCATGGTTCAAAGTACATAAACCAATATACTATTATGCTGCATATTTTTCTATTCGTTGTAATGACTTCGATATTGAAACCATGTGTAAGGGGTACGATGCAATTAAAGCTCAGTTTGATGCTATAAACGAAAAAGGATATGACGCTGGTATTAAAGAGAACGATTTAAAAGATGAGTTACAGATTGCTATGGAAATGTATAAGCGCGGTATTAAGTTTAAAATGATCGATTTAAATAAATCACATGCTCGAAACTTTATAATAGACGAAGAAAAAAATGCCTTGATATTCCCATTTAGGGGTCTTGATGGATTAGGAGAAAACGTCGCTAAACAGATATGTGAAGAACGTGAAAAAGGTGCATTCTTAAGTATCGAAGACGTACAAATAAGAGGTAAAGTAAATTCTACTACCATCGAAAAAATGAAAACACTTCATATCTTTGACGGTATGAGTGAATCGAATCAATTATCCCTTTTTGATATTTAGTTATTGTTGACAAAGACTATTATTTGTATATAATACTTGTTATCTAAAAAAGAAGGGGAAAAAGCATGAAAAAATCAGAAGAAAATATCTTAAGTCCAAGTAAATTTCAAAGAGCTTTGGCTTTTTTGGCAGCTTTAGCAGTTTCTTTACATATACCAGTTGCAATGCTACTAAAAGGGTCCAATAAAAAAAGTGAAAAAGCATTACCAACTAGCAACGAAAGTATAATTGCTACAACTTCTGATGATCCTACTTTGGACTCCAGTATTATATTAGAAACGCAAACTACTCAAATCGAAGAGGAGAGCAGAAAATCGTGCCCGTTTTTAACTAATTATGAATCTGGAAAAGAATATTCATTTTCTATTGATGGGCAAGTGTATACAGAATTAACTTGTAGAGGTACAATTTCTGATCCAGGAATGCCAAATTTATTAGACAATAAAAAAACGGAATTTCCAGGGTATGAAGCAACAAAAACAGTATATACATTTAGTTCTTCCACCGGAAAAGCATACGTACAAATCCGTGAATTAAAAAACTCTGCTAATACAACTTGTGTATATTCAGTAGATACATATATTTATGCTATACCTCTTTCAGAAATAACGTTGTCAAATAGTGATGGTGATGCCATTATGTATTTAAGCGATGATATGCTCCTTAAATTTAATGAAACATTTGTTACTGACGCAGGAAAAGAAGCTGGTTTCAACAATGCTACTGAAGCTTGTGTCACAGTAGAAACGGCTTTAGGTAGTGCTCCTTTTTACGGATATTCATGTACCGTAACTGAAGCAGGACCAACTAAAGATGAGCGTTCACGTTCAGACCCTACAAAGAGTTTACTACCATTATTGAAATAAACGCATTCTTTGCGTTTTTTTAATGTCATTTTATAAAAAATCTGCTAAAATAGATATATAAGGTAGTGAGATCATGGCAAAGCGTGCGAAGAAAAATAATGCTATAGAAGTAATAATACTAATAATAGTAATCGCATTTACTATATATAATAATTTAATAGAACAGTCTACTGCCAATAAAACAGATGCTAAAGGTAAAGTATCAGTACACTTTATCGACGTGGGGCAAGCAGATTCGATTCTTATCAGAACAGAAAATGGAAATGCATTAATTGATGCTGGTAATAACGAAGATGGTCCTCTTTTGGTCAAATACTTTAAATCACTTGGAATAAATTCTTTCGATTATGTCTTTGGCACACATGCGCATGAGGATCATATCGGTGGTATGGACGATATTATAAAAAATTTTAAAGTAGAAAAATACTATATGCCCAATGCAGCTACAACCACCAAAACTTTTCTCGATATATTAGATGCGCTCGATGCTAAAAGCTATAAGTTCTCCGTACCAAAAATTGGCCAAAAATTTTCAATGGGTGATGTGCATTTTGAAATAATATATGTGGGAGAAGATGAGACTGACTTGAATTCAACATCTATAGTAATGCGAATGGATCATGGAGAAAACTCTTTTCTATTCACAGGAGACTCGACATCTAAAGTAGAAAAACTAATACTTGACTCCAATATAGATGTCGATGTTTTAAAAGTCGCTCATCATGGTTCATCATATAGTAACACATTAGACTTTTTAAAAAAAGTATCACCTAAATATGCTGTTATCGAAGTAGGTGCGAATAATTCGTATAATCATCCAGAAAAAGTTATTTTAAGAAGATTACAAAGGTTAAATATAGAAGTATATAGAACTGATCAATCTGGTACTATAATTATGGAAAGTGATGGAAATGTGCTTAATATTGAAACGCTTAAGACGCAAACGAATGGATAGGAATGAAATTATGAAATATGCTGTTGATAGAATAGAAGGAAATATTATTGTTTTAGAAAACATAGAAACTTCAGAAAAGATTGAAATATCTACTATAGAAGGAATGGATGCAAAAGAAGGAGATATATTAATATATGAAAATAATACATATCGCAAGGATGATACAATTAAAGAAGAAAGATTAAATACAATAAAAGAAAAAATGGATAAATTAAGGAGCGATGAAGAATGAAACCACTAGTTTTATGTATATTAGATGGAGTCGGATTTAGAGAAGAAACTTATGGCAATGCTGTAGCGTTATCTCGCCACCCATTTCTAGACTATACACTTGAAAAATTTCCTAATACGCTAATCGAAGCTAGCGGTACACATGTCGGGCTTCCAGAAAATACGATGGGTAATAGTGAAGTGGGACATATGAATATGGGAGCCGGGTTAGTCGTATATCAACCTAGTGAGTTTATCAATAGAGAAATTGCCTCCTTGGAGTTTTACAAAAATAAAAAAATCTTATCATTTTATGAGGAAACTAAAAGATTAAACTCTAATCTTCACTTAATTGGTTTAATAAGCAATGGTAAAATACATTCAACCATCGAACATTTACTGGCAATATTAAAGATGGCAAAAGATAGTGGCCTAACTAAAGTTTACTTGCACTTATTTACAGACGGAAGGGATATGAGTCCAACATCATCGAAAGAGATTATTCGCGAACTTGAAGATTTTATGAGTGAAAATGAAATTGGTACAATCGCCACAGTAATGGGTAGATATTATGGAATGGATAGAGATAATCGTTGGGAAAGAATAAAGAAGGCATATGATGCACTTATCTATCGCGTCGGAGAAAAAAGTAGTGACTTATTTAAATCTATTGATGCCTCGTATGAAAAAGGAATTACTGATGAGTTTATCGAACCAATCATTTTGGATGAATCTATAACTATAGAGGATAATGATAGAGTTTTTTTCTTCAATTTTAGACCAGATAGACTAAGGGAATTAGGTAAAACTTTAACAAATCCTACATTCAATGAATTTGATACCAAAAAAATAAATATTAAACTATTGACTTTGATGCCTGTTAGTGATGAAGTAATACATGAAAGTGTTTACCAACATCCAAAAGTAGATATGCCTTTTGGTAAATATATATCCTCTTTAGGACTAAGTCAACTAAGAATTGCTGAGACAGAAAAATATGCACATGTAACGTACTATTTTGATGGTGGAACTGAGATGGATTTG
>CACYEG010000137.1 GCA_902773365.1 uncultured Erysipelotrichaceae bacterium | reverse complement strand
ACGTTTTTTATATCTGCACATTTTGCATAAACGTTATTAAATAATATCGCTGTGAATATCAAAATAAGCCCTTTTATAGCTCGTTTCATAAACCCACTCCCTATTCTGAGTTTAAGTATAACACAAAAAAAAATAAAAATAAATGTTTTTACTTTATTTTAGTATATTTTTCTATTATTTTTTCTGATCCATCAATTTCTAGTTTTTTCTCATTTATTAATTTTTTCGCCGTTTTTGGATCTATAAGTTTGTATTTTAATATAATATTCAAAGCTTCTAGATTTGCTGCATTTCTGTCTGTTGACTCTTTGTAGTCATCTGCGACTTTATATATTTCATCTAATGATTTATATATATCCTTTGTTGCATCTGATAATATCGGTGTACTTGTTAATATTATCTCACCATACTTGCTTGTTTTAACATATTCTTTAGTAGATGCAAACTGCAAAAGAACAAATAAAACGATAAAGTTTACAACAATACCTTCTACAAATCCGACAACTAACCCGATAAGTTTTGATGGTATTGCAAGAATTATAGTAATCTTTAATATTTTTTCTATTACATTAGTTATGCTTAGAATCACTCTATAGATAATTAATAGGACTGAAGCGACAATTAGAAACGATAATAGTTCATATATAATTATATTAAAAACACTTATTCCTGATAGTAAACCACCTAATTTAAAAAATGGCAAGTGGTCATACAAAAATAAAGATACAGGATTTTTCAAAAGATATGCTGCAATAATTACTATAAAACCACCGACAAACGTTATAGCTGTCTTAATTGCTCCGTTTACAAAACCTTTTATAATACATATCAACAAGATTGATATAATCAAATAATCTATAAAATTCATTACTTCACCTACTATCCACCTAATTATATTATGAACAATAAAAAAATACAATATTCAAATAAACAAAAACTCTTGCATTGAACACTAAAATTTGATATATTATATATGCTTTATTGATGGCGGTGTAGCTCAGTTGGCTAGAGCGACCGGTTCATACCCGGTAGGTCGGGAGTTCGACCCTCTCCGCCGCTACCAAATAAAATAAATAGACTCCTAAAAGAGCCTTTTTTATTGCAAAAAAATTATTGTTGTTTGCATGGTGCAAAAACTATTCTTCTTCCGTCTTTATAATACGCTGTATACTCCATCCACCCAATTGCGGCCAAAAAGCACCGTTTAATTCTTTTTTGATCAGTATCACTTATCGAAAAATACTCATTTTTCTCATTATCCCAGGGCCAATCATGTACCACTCTATCAATATATTTTTCATATCTCGTTATTGCTTTATCTATATTTAAAGAAACTAATAATTGTCTAAAAATGTTTTCTGACATCCTCGAGTTTACGACAATATCATCAATGTTTTGAGGAATCAATTCTAAAAGTGCTTGTAATCTTGGGTCATAACAGCTTTCCGCTAAACTTGGATTTGTCTTCATTGACAATGCAACAACACCGGGCATGTTTTCCGGATCTCCAAAATCGCCACCAACAAAAGTCCTGATAGGTAGTTTTCTATTATCTCCCGTATCTAACGGCATTGAAATATTAGCTGGCTCTTTATATTGAGGCAATGGTTTTATTAGTTCCTGCCATGCAATATACATTAATTCTTCATCTGTCATATTAACCCTCCTGTTTATCAAGATCATATAAAAAATAGTATATAGATGAGTGCTGCAATAAGCAGACAACTACATATTATTCCAGTTATTTTATCTTGTTTGGTTCCCTTGTTTTCAATTCCAAGTGCCATTGTTGCAAACAATCCACCAACGAGTCCTCCTATGTGTGCAGCATTATCGACATTCGGTATGATAAATCCCATAGCTAAATTAGCAACTATCAAAGGTATAATACTATTCTTCAAAGTAGATTCTAGATACATTCTATAGTGAACACCAAAATACAATAGCGAACCCATAAGTCCAAATATTGCACCACTTGCCCCTAATGACCATCCAGAATGGACAACAGAAGAAAGCAAACATCCGGTTATGCCACTAAATAAATATACCATCAAGTATTTCTTTTTTCCTATATATGTTTCTACCTGGCTACCGATAATATAAAGAGCATACATATTCATTGCTAAATGTATAAGGCTCTCATGAGCAAATACTGCTGTTAGCAGTCTATAAACTTCGCCTGATTTAACAAGATTTCTATGTAATGCTATTTTAGAAAAAACATCTACCTTAGCTACGTATGTTGCAAATGTACCAATTAAAAATACTAGTATATTTATTGCCATTAAAACATATGTTACACTTAGTTTTTTCTTCATAAACACTTTTTCAAACTCCTTGTTCTCTTTTTCAGTCTTTATATTTATGTCATTTGTTACATTGATTAAAAAGTCTAATCCATCATGAGCATCTAGCAAGTTGTTTTTTAAATCTGGAAAAAGCTCATTTAAATCTTTAGCTTTTTTTATGTCTTTTTCGCCATCAACTTTGATACAATCTATTCTATCGGTATTTTTAAGTTTAACGCTGTTTCCTACATCCAATAGTATATTTAGCGTATTTATCTTAAAACTTAAAGTCTTCTTTTTCACTTGTTTGACAACATTTTTAATTTTGAACAAATCGAAGTCTAACTGCTCGTTATTATGTATATAGTTTGTATTAATTCTAATAATTCTATAAGGAGCATCTAAATTTTCAAGCCATAACTCATTTTTTACGCCACGTACAACTATTGGTGTATAGTTTTCCTTTGTTATAAAGTAGTGCGCTAATTGCATAAGTATTTGATCTCTTTTATTGACTGTTTCTTTTTGCATGCGCGTCTCCTCTTTTCTATCCATTATTTTATAATACTTTTAATTAGTTGTAAAGAAATTAAAAAAGTAGATTGCTCTACTTTACTTTTCTTCTTTTTTAACTTGAACTGCTTCTTTATTTTTATAATAACCACATTTAGTACATACTCTATGAGGTTTTAGAGCTGCTCCACAGTTTGGGCATATTGTCAAACCTGGTATTGTTTTCTTTAAATGTGTACGACGCATTCTCTTTTTTGTTTTACTTGTTCTTCTAAATGGAACTGCCATAGTTTCACTCCTCCCTAATTATTTTCGCTATCTTCGCTTATTATTTCCCAACCATCGCCTTGCGTTTTCGCGAAAGTATCACTGGAATTTACAGCTCGAATGGGAATTTCCAGTAATATATTTTCCCATATTATTGGTAAAATATCAAGTGTATTTGCACTATTTTTATAAATGTCTGGCAAATTTTTAATAAAATCAGAATATTCGATGTCTATTTTACTTTTAACATCATCCAAATTGACTGCACTTTTATATATACCGAAACCAGTAATGTGTAAGTTTATTTCGTATTCATCTGTACCATTGTCAATAATAGATCCTTTTACTCTCATATCTTCAAGACGTTTAATGTCATTACTTTGATATGTACTCATATCGGGCGTGATATCAAAATCGAGTCTTCCTTTAGTATTAAGTGTTATAAGACTTAAGTTCATCCTGGACCTCTTTATCTAGAACCTACAGTATTTTCTTTTTCCAAAAAACTCATGAATTCATCAATAGAAGCAGTTGTAGTATCTTTTGAACCAAACTGTCTATAACTTACTAGTTTTCCACTTTTTTCATTATCACCGATAATAACTGTAATTGGTATTTTTTTAACTTGAGATTCACGCATCTTGTATGATAGTTTTTCTTCTCTATCATCTAGATTAACGCGATAATTGTTATCAACCAACTTGTTAAATAAATCTTTACAATAATCTAGGTGAAACTCATTGTTAACTGGAATAATATTTACTTGTACTGGTGACATCCATAATGGTAAGTTACCTTTAGTTTCTTCTAGGTAATACGCAATCGTCCTATCGATTGAACCGAATATTGCTCGATGAAGTACTACAGGAGTTTTTTTACTTCCATCTTTATCGACATAAGTTAAATCAAACTTTTTAGGTAAGCAAAAATCTATTTGGCATGTTGATAATGAAAACTCATTACCTACTGCAGGTTTAACTTGTACATCAAGTTTAGGTCCATAGAATGCAGCGTCTCCTATCTTCTCTACATATGGTATACCAATGTCATCTAGTATTTTTCTTAGAGCATTCTCTGCAGTATTCCACATTTCATCATCTTGATGATATTTAACTTTATCTTCCGGGTCTCTTAAAGCTAGTTCGAATTTATAGTCCTTTATTCCAAGCTCTCTATAACACTCTAGAATTAAGTCTACGACACCTTTAAATTCACTTTCTATTTGTTCCATCGTACAGAAGATGTGTGAGTCGTTTTGACAGAAAGATCTAACTCTTTCTATGCCTTTTAAGGAACCACTCGATTCAAATCTGCAATCTCTTGCAATTTCTGCAATTCTAATTGGTAAATCTTTATATGAATGGATATCGTGACCATATATCATCATATGGTGTGGGCAATTCATTGGACGAAGTACAAACTCTTCGCCTTCCACTTCCATTTTAGGAAACATCGCATCTTGATAGTGATCCCAGTGACCACTCGTCTTATATAATTCGACATTTCCAAGTGGTGGTGTTAATACGTGCTTATATCCGCGTTTAATTTCTTTATTTCTAATGTAATTTTCTAAAGCATTCCAAACGATAAAACCATTTGGTAAATACATTGGTAATCCCTTACCAACTAAATCGCACATCATGTATATTCCTAGGTCTTTTCCTAGTTTTCTGTGGTCCCTAGACTTAGCTTCTTCAAGTTCTTCTAAGTATGCATCGAGTTCCTCTTTAGTTGGAAAACATACACCATATATTCTTTGAAGCATCTTATTGTTAGCGTCACCTTTCCAATATGCTCCACTTATCTTAGTTAATTTGAAGTTTTTTAGCATCTTTGTTGTCTCAACGTGAGGCCCACGGCAAAGATCAGTGAAATCACCTTGTGTATAGCAGCTTATAATAGTATCAGATTCATCCATTCTGCTAATTAAATCGATTTTGTATTCGTCATCTTTAAATTTCTCTAATGCTTCTTCTTTAGTAATCTCTTGTCTAACTATACGCTTGTCATCTTTAGCGCATTTTCTCATTTCCGATTCAATTTTAGCGATATCATCCTCAGTAATAACGGCATCACCTAAATCGATATCGTAGTAGAATCCTTCTTCCACAACAGGTCCAACCCAAAATTTTGCATTTGGGTACAAATGTTTAACTGCTTGTGCGAGCAAGTGAGCGCAACTATGATTGAGTGTATTCAAATCCTTTTCTTCTTTAAAGTTTCTCATATTCTCCCTCTTTCCATTAAAAAAGACGATACCAAAGGAGTCTAAACTAGACGGTACCATCCTTAATTTCACTTATTTCTTCTTAACGCGAAGTGACGTAACCAATTACGGCTCTCTAGGAAGTAGTAATTATCACTATTTAGTTTAGCTTTCACCAACCGCTAACTCTCTAGACAAAATTATGTGAAAATCGTGTCTCCCATCAAAAATTTACACTGTAATATTATCACTACTTACTGATTATTGCAAGCATCTTTTTT
>CACYEG010000136.1 GCA_902773365.1 uncultured Erysipelotrichaceae bacterium | reverse complement strand
TTTTGGGTATGTTTTGTATTCTTAGTTGTCATTTGGGTTATCGATTTTGTAAAAGTTCAACAAAAAAGCGAGCCAGTATTTTGTATATCAGAAAAAACACATGAATTTGAAGATGGTACAGTCGATGAATGTACTGGCTTAGGATATAAAGTTTTCATTTATAAAAGAAAATCTATAGAAGCATATCAGTTTGGGCCATTTTTTATAAAAATGAAAGAATAATAGGGGAGTAAGTAATGGATAAGAAAAAAATATTTGCAATTATACTATTTTTAGTAATGAGTTTGTTTTTATTCTCATTCGCAAATCCAGAAGAATTGGAATTTGTTGAATTTGAAGATGAAACACCAGTAGTTGAGCCAGTTAAAGAAGACTCCATTAGCGAACCCGTTGTAGAAGTTGCCGAAGAAGAGCCACAAGTTTTAAGGCCAATACAAAATAACAGTGCGGTAACTAACAGAGGGCGTTCATCAGGAAATACGAACACTAACACAAATACAAACAATAATAATAACAATAACAATGACAATGATAGTACTAATACTGATGATAACAACAATTCAAATGAAGAAGACCCTGTTATCAAACCAGCTGCCCCTATATTAAGTGCAACTCCACAAAGAGTAGTAATACTTTTAGGGCAAGATTACGATGTAATGACTGGAGTAACATTAAAATCAAGTGAAAATCTATCGATATCATCAAACATAACTAACTTGGATAATTTAAATATTGGTACTCATAGAATTACTTATAGTGTAATTGATTCATACGGTCAAAGAGCAGATACTAATAGGGACATTGTAATATTAGATCCTAATGCAGATGAAGATAATGATGGATATACAAATCAAGATGAATATGATAATGACTTTTCCTACGAGGATGAATCTAGTCACCCAAATGCTCCAACGTTGGAATTAAAAGGAGATAACCCATTAACAGTTTTAAAAGGACATATATATTTAGAACCTGGTTACTTATTTACAGTAGATCCAAGCGATAATGTAACTAAAAACGTTACTATTATAGGAGAAGTAAACGTTAACGAAATAGGTAGTTACCTATTAACGTACAAGCTTGTTGATAAATATGGAAAAGAAGTAGAAAAAACTCGTGTAGTAAATGTAAAAGCAGATATAAATAATAACAATATAGATGATGACGATGATGAAAAATACACAGTTAAGTTTTATGACTTCAATAAAGAGAAAGTTAAAGAAGAGAGTGTATTAATAGGGATGGATGCTACCGCTCCTGAACTTGACGATATTGATGATTACATTTTCACAGGATGGAACAAGGATTATACCAATGTAAGCGAAAATTTAGATGTTTATGCAGTATATGAACAAGATATTAATGGTAACGGTATTCCAGATACACAGGATGCTATATTTAGAGTACAGTTCTTTAATATCGAAAGAAAATTAGTTAAGGAAGAAAATGTGCTAGTAGGAATGGACGCTACTGCCCCAGAATTACAAAATGTATCTGGTAAAATATTTATAAACTGGGATAAAGATTATACTGATGTTCAAAAAGACCTAGATGTTTATCCAGTATATGGTGATGATATCAACAATAATGGCATTTTAGATGATATTGATACTAGATATACTGTTAGATTCTACGATAAGAATCAAGTAGTCGTTAAAGAAGAAAGTGTACTAGTTGGTACTAGTGCCAATGCCCCTACTTTGGATAAAATAGAAAACTATATATTTATTGGTTGGGATAAAGAATACACAAGTGTTCAAGAAGACATGGATATCTATCCAATTTATGGCGAGGATACAAACAATAATGGTATTTTAGATGATGTCGACACTAAATATACAGTTAGATTCTATAACAAAGCAAATGAAGTTGTAAAAGAGGAAAAGGTTTTAGTAGGAATGGATGCAATAGCACCTATTCTAGACGAAGTTGATGGTTACATTTTTAATGGTTGGGATAAAAATTATACCCAAGTACAAACTAATTTAGATGTTAACCCAATATATTTAGAAGATAAAAACCATAATGGAAAAAATGATGCAGACGAGGAACATTTTACTATAATATTTAAGACTAACGAATACGGTTCGTTAAATAGAATTGGACTTGAAAGAGAAAGCGAGATTAAATATGAGAATATTTTGACTGGTCTATCTTTTGAAGAGGCTGGTATAGTTGTTCCTAGCGTTATCGAAAATGAAGGTTACTACTATGTATCTTGGGATAAATCAATTGATAAAACAGTCACTAAAGACGAAACTTATAGCGCAGTATATACATACCAGGATGGTATTAGAGTAACAAAGAAAGATGCAAATACCAATTTGAAGTTTCAAATTAATTCAGATGAAAGTGCTATAAGGGATAATATATTAGTTTACAAAACATACAAAGACAATTTAAAAGCAGAAGAATTAACTGATCTTTATGAAACAGATTTCTCGACAAAAACAAAAGGTACTTATAAGCTTACAGTTACAGATAAAACATTTACTGATAAATCTTTATCATATGAAATTATAGAAGAAAAAGCTTACAGTACTAAATTCAATATTGTATATAACACATCTAAAAAATATGATAGATGCAGCAGTAGATGGGATTATGATTGCGAAGTTATTATACAACAACCTGTTAATTATAATTTCTTAGAAATAACTGAATCATATATAGGAATAGTAATAGACTTAAATTCGTTAGTTGTCGAATATACAGATAATACCTCTGATACATTCTACAGTAATAATTTTGGCCTAATTAGATGGGACTCTACTACACAACATGGTAACAAGAGAATTCCTGTATATAAAACACCAGCGTTAAATGATGAAGGTAAAACAATTAAGTATGTTACAATTAACTTCACAAAACAATATAAACGTTACTACATTAAATTCGAATACATTAACGACAAATTTGTTGCAATTGAGGGTAACGAAAACGATTAGTTAAAATGGAACTTGTGTTCCATTTTATTTTGTATTTATAGTAAATATATGATAAAATCAAATTAAGGTGATAGTAGTGGATTGGTTAGATATTAAAGAATTTTTTAAAGATGCAATCAAATATATATTAGTTATTGTCGTTGTATTTGTTGTAATAGTATATGTATTTACACTTGAACAAGTAGTTGGTCCATCGATGGAAAATACTTTAAAGAGTGGGGATGTTGTAGTATTAAATAAATTTATTTATGGTATTAGAGATGTTAAAAGGGGCGAAATAATATCTTTTAACTATGCAGACACAAAATACTTAATTAAAAGAGTAATTGGTTTACCAGGAGAAAATGTAAAAATTGAAAACAACAAAGTAATAATCGACGGGAAAATACTTAAAGAAAATTATATAGACAATATTTCAGTCAATAACTTTTATTTATCAAGCTTAGGGTATGATAAGATACCAGATGATATGTACTTAGTCCTAGGTGATAATAGAAGCAATTCTATGGATAGTAGAAATCCTAAAGTAGGGCTTGTCAAGAAAAAAGATATAATAGGCAGAGTAAAACTTAGAGTATGGCCAATAAAAAGTATTAAAATAGTAGGGTGAGGTGTTTTTATGGCATATATGAAATTTAAAGAATTGACAAAATATTTTGACTTTGGCACAGAAGTACATATAGATAATTTACCAGAGTATACAAAAGAATATGTAACATCAGAAGAAAGCATCGTCATGGCATATAAAAACAGCAAAGACTACGCAGTATTCACAAATAAAAAACTAATTTTATTTGATAGAGACCCACTTGCTGTGTATTACAAAAAAATACACATAATACCTTACAAATCTATTTCGACTAGTGCTATTAACTTTAAACAAAGTAAAGTAGAGATATTATTAAGTTTAGATAGTGGCTATCAAATGCATATCAACTTTATAAGCATGAATCATAATAAAAAAGAAAATTTAAAAGCTGCTTACAAGATAATGATGAGCGCTAAATTGTAAATAAAAAAAAGAGCTATTTTTAGCTCCTTATGTATTTCTCGAGTATGTTAATTAATTTTTCAGAAATATCCATATAAACTTCAATTTCATCCATGATAATGGACACTAATTTAATAGCTTCTTCGTCATTATCATTTACCAATTTTTTAATGTTATGTTTTGTTAATTAAAATAGTATATAATTAAATATAAATCTCAAAGCATCTTTAATATAGGTACATATGTTAAATACTGTATGTGAGATAATTATATTATATAAGCTACTCGTATTAAT
>CACYEG010000135.1 GCA_902773365.1 uncultured Erysipelotrichaceae bacterium | reverse complement strand
CGGAATACTCGTTATACCACCTGTAACAATTATATAACTTATTTTTCTATTTGTTAAGTTATTTATTTGTTTTTCAGAAAGTTTAAGCAGTTCAATAACCCTTGCTTCTATTACTTTTGTTATATATTCTTGATCTATAGTAGTAACTTCATTATCATTTATTTTAACATTAATAGTATCAAATTTATCAGAGTATCTTGTGCTACAAGATGCAAACTTTTCTTTCAAATACCTTGCTGTTTTTCTATCTACTCCAAAAATATACATAATATCATTATCTATATTTCTACTTCCTAAATTAATGATTTCGTTTTTTATTAATATTTTTTTATTAAAAATTGAAATATTTATAGTCTCTTCACCAATATTTATAACCGCACCAATCTCTTTATCATTATCTCGATTAGCACCAATAACATAGTCACCTATACTTCCAAAAGCAATATCTACAACCTCAATTCCACAATCTGCAAAAATTTGAAGAAATGGGTATAGTATTGTTTTAGGTACTGTTCCAATAACAGCTTTTACACCAAGTTTTTTTCCAGTTAATCCCTTTGGATCAAATACATTTTTTCTATCATCAACACTAAACACTATTGGTAATACACATACAAGTTCAAAATCTTCTTCAAAATTACCAACAACAGCATTCTCAAGTGATTTATTAATATCTCTTCCTGTTACTTTTGCTTCTTCCCCCTTTAAAACATAACTTCCTGAAACAATCTTTAGATTTCTATCGTTAGAAGGAACAGCAACTATTGCTTTATCTATTCTAAATCCAATTTGTTTTTCTATTTCATTTATGGCTTTTTCTAATGATTCCTTTGCTAATTCTTTATCAGCAATCAAGCCCTTCTTTATACCTTTACTTTTTCTAGATGCTGAAGCAAGTACATATATATTATCATTATATATTTCAGCTACTACAATTTTTATACTATCGCTACCCATATCAATACTTGTATATATATTTCTCAAAATAGCTTCACCATCCTATCACAATTCATTATACCTTATTTATTATAAATTAGTAAACAATTACCATCAATATTATTTTAATAAAAAAAGAAAACAGTTTAATTATCTTCTATTTTCTCTTTTTTCAACATTATATTTTTCACAGGATTGTCTTAAACAAACTTTTTCATCCGCAGTTTATTCTCTAAAAGTTTTACCAATATATTGAGTATATTGTTCCATAAATAGTTCCTTCTTATCCATAAACTCGCTAAAACATATAGCAGTTCCAATTATCCTATCTCTATTATCTGAACCTATATTAAAATCAGAATCATCAAATTCTTTCCATAATCCAAATTTACTAAAAAAATACTTCTAAAAAACGTCTCTTACTTCAGTTCCAACATCACTTGCCATAATTCCTTTAGCATAATAATCAAATACCTTTCCTTTTACTGCCCCTTTTTCCTCATTTTTTCTTCAGCATTTTTTATAATTTTATCTGCTTCTTCTTCCATCTCTTCTATTGTAAGAAATCCAACCAATTCTTCCATATTAACACCTCTATTATAATATAAAATCTAATAAAATAAAAAAGCAAACCACACAAAGTGATTTGCAAATAATTAACATAGTTTTCCACTAATACTTCTTCTTAATGAAGAGCCCAAACTTCTACCAACTTCTAATACAACTTTAGCAACTCCAGAAATAGCATTAATAACAGTTCCAGTAAAAGGTGTTCCTCCTCCATTAATTAAGTATAATTCTTCTCTTTCAATTTCTCTCATTTTTCCTCCTAATTACACGCTAGTGGTCTAGTATATCCATCATATATTCCAATTAAAAACACAGCTCCCATAAGTGTTCCTAAAACAATCCATGAAGATATACCACCACCATTAATACTTTCAAGTTCAATAGGACTTATTTCTTCCAAAAACTACCTCCATACTGTTTTAAATATATATCCTATTAATGAATCTTCAGATACTATTATTTTAGATTTTATTACTTCATTATCTTTTAAATCATTATTACCTATTTTTAATTTTATTAATTTATAATAATATCCATTCATATAAATATTTTCACTACTAATACTATCAACGTTGTAAGCAAATATCTTATTTTCTATTTTAATTTTATTATT
>CACYEG010000134.1 GCA_902773365.1 uncultured Erysipelotrichaceae bacterium | reverse complement strand
TGAGTATGTATTTCCATCAGAATCAATCCATTCTTTACCACTAATAGCAGAATATCCACTCTTTTTAATATTTATCGCAGATGAGTTGTTATAGTCTGCTAAATCAATATTAGTTGCTCCATAATTATGTAAAGAATAATAGTCATTATCATTTGTAGTTATAAATCCATCTTCATTAACTTTAATATTTGAATTCGTACCTGCATATGTTCCTCCGCTGACATTATATGTAATAAATAATTGTGATGTATCATATTGAGCATATACTTTTAAATCTCCATTAACTATAGAACTACTGTCTATTCGTTCTCCGTCACCATCCGCGAAAGTGTTCCAACTTTCAAAAACACTTCCTACTTTAGTTGGAACGCAAAGTTCTCCCCATGCTTGTCCGAGTTCTCCGTTTTTACTAGTACATCCAGTTCCACCCTGATTATCATAAGTCAAATTATATGTACTACCCCAATCAGCATATACGACTAAACTTCCACTTACTGTTGTATTTGAAGTGATCTTAGTTCCATTTCCACGTGGTTGTGTATACCATCCGCCAAATGTATGGCCTGTGTATCTTGTTGTACAAAGTGTTCCCCAATTACTTCCAATAGTTCCTTCTTTAGCATCACAAGGTGTACCTCCTTCACTATCATATACTAGATAAACGGCATTTGATCCGCAGTAGTAATATGTATCTCTACAGCACACATGTGATGAAACATTATTACTACCATTACAATGTGAGGCTGAACAACTTGAAGCATTTTTCCAACTACCGTTTGTCCAGCTTGAACAACCGCATATTGAAATACTTCTTTTTCTTGTTTCACAGCCACAAGATGATGTTCTACATTTTTTATTTTTCTTTACGTAACATGATGAAGGTGATATTGGTGATCCTCCCGCTGTTATACAACATTTACCTGGAGCACATAAATTTGACGCATTTCCTTTAAAACAACTTGAAGCACATGATGTTGTAGTTCCACATGCTGAGCTTGAACAATAATTATATTTTTGGCAAGGAGCGTCACTACATCTTCTACCATAATCACATGTATCGGTCTTTTTCTGTATTTGAGTACATACCTTAACTTCGCATGTATCTTTATTTCCAGCTTTATCTTCAACAGTATATCTTCCATTAGATGTTAAATTTGAAAAACTTATTGAATTTGTATTCTTACATTTACTTGTAGCATCCACGCATTTATAAGATCCACTTACTCCAGAAGTAGATGGACTAACATTACTTACTGGAGAAGCTGATATAGTGCATTCTGGCGGTGTTTTATCTTTCTTTAATTGATCACTTTTGCAAACATTCCAGTTTCCTGCTCTATCTTCAATATATCCATACCATGTGAATGAATCGTTATCTTGTGTTTGTTTTGCTGATAGTCTTCCTAAAACTCCTGAGTCAGTTAGCTTAGTTCCATTAACAAGTATACTTGAATAATTTTCTACTAAACCACTCGTATAATTTTTTCCATTTACTATTCTTTCCGTATCACTTTTACTATCAAATTTAACAGTAAAATCTTGAACATACCAATTTGATTGTCCATCTGGTTTAGGGTAAGTAAGTTCACATTTTGGTCTTGTTTTATCTATTCTTATTACATAATTCCTAGATATTACACCAAAATGTCCCTTTGTATCTAAGCTTCTAAATTTTACCGTTTCATTCATCTCTTCATCAAGTTTTTTTGTACAACTATTGCTTCCTCCGGTTGTTTTACAGAACGTTTCCCAACGATTATTTCTAAACCACTGATATTCTGAAATTGTTACTCCCGGTTCTGTTATAGCAGCGCTTGACATATTATATTCAATTGCTTGTGCCCATACGTTATTTGGTGTAGAAGCATTACTACTGTTATCGTATTCACTATTATCAGGTTTAGTTGTCGTCATCTCGATAGCTTTCGACTTATCTTTTACATTTTGTTTTCTATTAGCTACTACTACTGGAGCTTTATTTTGATATACTATTACTTTTCCCTTTTTTGTCAATCCTTGATAAGTATATTCTGTTTCGTATTCTCCTACTCTATTCGTATCAATTATATCTAAATTTGATGGATATACTACTCCAATTCCATCTTCTCCTACTCCTGATACTCTTGCTATTATTTCACCTGCTCTATTATACTTTACTACATCAAGTGTTACTTTAAGCATTTCTTTTAAAGTATCTCTATCAGTACCTACATAAACATAATATGTTCCAACATCTCCTAGTATATAATCGATATTTAAATTCTCATTAGTCCAATCAGATGAACAGTATGGGCTTTCTAAATTTTCATAGTTATCATTTGGACATACTAAACATTCCGCATATTCATATTTATCTACTCCAAACTTTATAACTATTACATAACTATTTTCCAAGTCACATGCTGTTCCTTTATAATCTTTAAAACTCTTCAAATAATTTTCACTTTCTAATGTATCTAGAGAAACTGTTTGAGCATAAAGATATCTTCTTGGCAAATATTTTGAATTATCTGTAAAGAATTCTTTGCCTCCATTTAAAAATGTTGTATTTAAATTCGTATAAAAATTCTTTTTGAAATCTTCAAAACTTCTAGTAAAGAATGGTATAGCTATTAATGCTACCAATCCAATTATTATTATTACTGCGATAAGTTCAATTAAAGTGAATCCTTTTTTATTTTTCATATTATCACCTATTTTAACCTATTTTAATTATAAAAAAATATCTTTACACAGTAAAGAAAAAAATGATTGTTTTAAAAAAAGCATGAGCAATAAATGCTCACACTTTTATTTTAATAATTCTTCTAATTTTTTCTTTTCTTCTTCTAGTTTTTGTCTATCCATCTCTACTATTTGAGCTGGTGCTTTTTTAACATAATTCTCATTAGCTAATAATTTTTCTCTTCTTTCAATAGAAGATTTTAAAGTAGCTATTTGCCCTTCTCTTAATTCTTTATCAGCTGCAGTTTCTTGCTTTTCAAAGAATATAGTAGCTTTTATTCTATTTGAGAATACTTTATATGATTTAATATCCATCGCTTTGTCTACAATTGAATCATCTAGTTTAAGCATTTTAATTACTAAACTTATATCTTCTTTTGTATCGAAGAATACTTTCATATCTTTAGTAATATTATTTTCTGCTTTAACATTTCTAAATGCTTTAATAAATTCAACTTCATCATCAACGATATTCTCTTCATCTTCAAATATATATTTTTTAGTATATTTTGGATATGGAGAAATCATTATAGACTTTTCTTCTTTTACTGGAAGCATTCCATATATCTCTTCAGTTACGAAAGGCATAAATGGATGTAGCATTTTAAGAATTCCTGTTAGTACATAGCAAAGCGTTGATTTAGTACTTTCAGAGTCAATAGAATGTTTAGCCATCTCGATATAATAATCGCAGAAATAATTCCAAGTAAATTCATAAATTGTTGCACCTGCATTATTAAATTGATATTTATCCATAAATTTCTTTGTTTCGTGTATACATTTTTCGAATTTTGTAAGAATCCATTTATCTTCATTTTTTAAATTAGCTAATTTAACTTCTTTTAAATTCTCAATATTTGATAAAACAAATCTTGAAGCATTCCATATTTTGTTTATATAATTCCATATTGATGTTATTTTATCCTCATCGAAACGCATATCAGTTCCTTGAGCAACATCAGTTGCTAAATAATAACGAAGCGCATCTGATCCATACTTCTTAGTCATATCAAATGGATCGATACCGTTACCTAATGACTTACTAAACTTTCTTCCTTGTTTATCTCTTATTAGGCCATGAATTAAACATTG
>CACYEG010000133.1 GCA_902773365.1 uncultured Erysipelotrichaceae bacterium | reverse complement strand
AACCCCAGACCCTCTGCTTGTAAGGCAGATGCTCTAACCAACTGAGCTAAGCGCCCATAAAAATAGGACATGTTAAATATAACATTTTAGCCATATCCTGTCAAGAATTTTTGCGGATTTTGCGTAAATTTTCTTATTATGCACTACATTCTATCTCTTGCATTTTCTTTTCTATCCAAATTGGCAACATTTCTTTTAACTTAGAAAAGCCGTTTGGACTTTCCATAATATTGCCTTTTCTAGTTGTAATTCTGTAGTCAATTGACTTAATAGAAAGTTTTATTTGATACTTAGTATTATCTACATCGATAACTTTTGCATATATTGTTTCCCCTGGGTAAGCATAATTCCTTACATTTGTGACAAATTTATCAGACATTTCGGATATGTGAATCATGCCATTATATTCTTCATCTACTGTAACAAATATTCCATAATTCTCTATACTCGTGACAGTAACTTTAATTATATCACCTGTGTGATAATTCATATAATACACCTCGTGAGACGTATTATAGCACACAATTTTTAAAAAGTAAAATTGACTTGTTTATGATGATTTGCTATACTTTATTGGACTGGTAGGTTAGATATATGAACAAAGAAGATATAATTAAAGACCTTATTGAAGAATTGCGCCCCTTTATCAATATGGATGGAGGCGACATCGAATTTATCAAATATGACGATGTAGAAAAAATTGTATATGTAAAGTTAACTGGAGCTTGTTCAATGTGTTTGAATCAGGGAGACACACTAAATTCTGGCTTACTATATGCTATTCAAGAAAAAGTAAAAGATGTAAAAGAAGTAGTGAATGTAAACTTATAATAACCAGTCTATTTTAATCATTTCCGCCCGCTTAGAAAAAAATTCTAAGCTTTTTTTTAAAAACAACTCATATTCTGAAGTTAAATCTATATATCTTAGTAAACAATCTTCATTTTTCTTGTGTTCAAGTACTTCTGTTAGTTCATCAAAATAATATGATGGAAATAACAGTCTTGCAAAGAGTAGATTGTATTCGATACTGGTAAAATTATAATTATAGTGAATTATGCTATTTAAATCTCTTTCGGCATTTTGATTAAAAAAATATGTTTTTATATACTCAGCAATATTTCTTACCTTATAATCCACAACTAAATTTAATGGATTATAGTAATCGAGTGCGATATTTGGAAATTTTATTCTTTTTTGTGATAGGACAAGTTCGAGGTTATCTTTTTTTATAGCATTGAAGTACTCAATAGCATTTTCTGCTAAACCTACATAATAACTAAAAGAATTCTTTACAGTAGGATGATCTGTCGCAAGCTCGCTTACCTGATATTCCAAATAATCCACTTTACTACTCCATAACATGCCCCAGTTTGTCCTATTTAAATCGTCTAATTGGTCATTTACAATAATATAGCTATTTATAATGTCTGATATGTCTATTTCATTATTCGATGGCATCGTTATCTTAATTAATGCATATGTAATATCATTAACCTTACATGCTAACTCACCATTTATAGTAGGTATTATCTTAAAAAATCTGTTAATGGTTCTATTTAGATAGTTGTTTATCTCTTTAATTGTTTTTTCACTTCTAATAGTTTTGTATAAAATATACTTTTCGTAATCGACATAAAACTGATATCCTGTATCGACCGCCATTATTTCTTCGACATTAATGTTATAATTATATAGTATCTCATTTTTCATAATATCACAATAAAGTATATAAAAAAAAACCGATTTTATTATCGATTTTATTGTATAGGCATATCAAACCAATTTGTTTCAATATCTTGTGGTGGAATAGGTGCTGCTGGTTCAACTGCAACTGGTTCAATAGGTGTTGGCTCAACTGGAGTAGGTTCGAATGTATTTTGTGGCAAAGGTGTTACTACTTCTTTTGTCTGTTCATTTTGAACATATGACGCATGTTGTTCATTGTGCATCGAACTTAATTGAATTGTAGCATTATATCTTTTTACTGCTTCCAATTCTTGTTCTTTTAATTTGTTAATGTCTTCGATCATTTTCGCATACTTTTGTTCAATTGCTGCAATATCGATTGGATTAGCATTAACAGATTCATCTATTTGTACTGGCTCATTAGGAGCACTATATTCCGCTGGAGCAACTGTTGGCTCAACTACAGCTTGTTCGTTAACGTTATTATTCTCTTCTTCACTAGGTGAACTTGTCACAACGGGTTCAGTTAATTCGGTTTCTTGAGCTGGATTAGCATCAATTGGAGCTGGCTCTATTACATTTGTATCACTAGAAATGTTATCAATATAAAATTTATAGTGTTTAGATATATAATTATAAGATACTGGCATTGCTATGACTTTTTCACTAACTATAGTCTTATCAGTTAAAGAATTAATTGGTAAAAATTTAATATCGGGATTAAGAGTTTCC
Source organism: uncultured Erysipelotrichaceae bacterium (assembly GCA_902773365.1). Classification (GTDB taxonomy): domain Bacteria; phylum Bacillota_I; class Bacilli_A; order RF39; family UBA660; genus RUG11867. Next base: position 3,005 of record CACYEG010000133.1, on the reverse strand, counting down.
TTCAATGCTTCAGCCATGTGCCCTTTCAATTGCTCCCAAGTTGACTCATTAATCGGTTCATCGAGAATTGGATCATTTTGGCGAACTTTAGCACAGTAAATCTTAACTGTAGAATTTGAATCAGTTCCACTAATTTCATTTAAAGTATAATATAAATATTGCTTTTTATCATTGACATTTTCAAAATAACATATAAGCGTTGCTTCTATGTTTGTTCCATCCATTTTGGTTAAATTTATAGTTTCATTCATAACAATCCCTCTTATTCTAATAAAATATTAACATAAAACAATTTATTTATCAACTATTCTTTTAAGAATAAAATACTTACATCCGTATGCACAAAAATCATTTATGTATTCCTTTACATTATCATATGAATTAATTTTATTATAGTTTTTATTCTTTTTTTCATTAAATCCTTTTAATCTCAATTTACCATATGCCCAATCACCTACAATATAGTCATATCCGTAGAAAAAATCTGTTAGTTTTTCTTTTACTGTTTCTAAATCGAAAGCTGCTCTGTTATCTTCGATGATTTCATATGTAATATCATTTATTGTAACCATACAACCCACCTATACATGTAAAAAATAATAAATCATTCCTATAGAAATTTCTGTTACAATTATACTTATTATCAAAAGTGCATCGATAAAACCGTTGCCGCTTGTAATGATAGTATTTGCACCCAGTTTTTTCTTTTCATTTCCTGAATCGTCGTTATCTTCTTTTAGTTTCGCTCTTATATATTTATTTAATTCGTCTACCATTCTATAGTCCATTTTTCGAACATCTTCTAGTTTGACTCCAAATCTAGCATATGTGAATTCATCTAAGTAATCAGGTTTAATATCTACTAGTTCAATATCATCAGATAGTAATTTTTTCTTTTTTTCCCAAAATTCTCTAGTTTTATTCGGTTCTAAGCTAGTATTAAAGTGAAACTTAATAACGTCAAAATCATTTAATAATTCGTTTTCAAATCCTGCTATATCATCATTTGTCGGGGTAAAGGATAAACACCTTTGAATATAAAGCGTTGCCAGCTCAATTTCTATAGTACAAGTGACATCTGTTTTAGCAGCCAAATTTTTCTCTTTTTCTTCTTTGAATTTTTCATATTTCGAAGTATCACGTAAGAAGTTGTCATATACATTTGGTTTAATACCATATTTTAATATGGTATCAGAAAAAGCATCTTCATTTCTTGCATCATATATGCTTTTGAGGGCTTTTTTTCCATAAATATGTACTAAACATTCGATTACATGTTTCTCAAATGAAAAGCCATTATTTCCATAGAAGAATTCTTGCATACCAAAATCAATAAAACTATTTACAAATATTTTATTTTCCATATGCACACACTCCTATCATTGTTAATTATATCACACATTTTTTTCAACTGGAAGATTAAATAATACACTTTCTCTATTTATTTTTCCATTATATAGATCTGGAACCTTGCCCGTTATAAGTTTACTCGATAAAAGAAATGAATATTTTTTTGATTTAGTTTCCGCTTGTGATAATAATACCGGTGCTATTTTAACATCAATATCTATGTATATTTCTAGAAGAGCGTTATTTATACCATACTCCCTAATTTCTGTGCGGATATTTCCCATAGCAACGTCTGTCAATACTATTTTTACGGGAATTTTTGGTCCAAGATTCGTTAATAATGGCCAATCAAATATGCTAAGCGAAGGCACAAACATTGTATATCCATCACCTGTTATATTTTCGATAGACTCTGACATTTTTTGAGTGACATAGTTCATTATTTGTTCACATTTTTCTATATCATAAGTTACTTCGATTATTTCTTCGTTTTTGTTTTTAATGACATTTAAAAAACTAGTATCTTTAATTTCTAAAAGCATTTTTGATTTAAATGCTTTTTTTAATGCTAAATCATTTTCTTTCTCCACCAAAACATATACACTGTTCAATATATTTTTGGTCATGTATTTACTTATTCTTCTAGTAAGGATACTTGTAATAAATATGCTTACGATAACTATTAATGTAATTTTTTTCTTTTTCATCATTTAATTATATGAAAAAGGACTATTTAAAATAGTCCTAAGTTTAAATATTTATTTAGCATGTACACTGCCACTACTAGTACTGCTAGCACTAATAGAATTATCAACAGCTTTACAAGTATGCCATTTGATTTCATTTCATTTTCTAAATCTTTAAAATCCTCCAAATCAGCATCTTCGATAGCGAGATTGCCTGTATAAAACGTATTCGCAGAAGTTGTATCGGCAAATTTTTCTTGAGTTTTTTCCTCTTTATTTACTTTTTCTAACTCATCTATAATTTGTTTTTTAGATAATTGTTTAGTTCTTTCTAGTTCTTCAACTAACGTAGGTTTTGGTGGTGTGATTGAAAGTTCATCTGTATCTTGTTTAATTGGCTCTAAAACATCTGTGCCATCAGAAATTAAATCGCTTAGAAGCTCATCTTTTTTATTATTTGGTGTTTTCTCGTCAATTATCTTTAATAGACTAGTTATTATTTCTCCTTCGTTACTACCACCAGTTGAAGTGGATTCACTTTCAGATTTTTCTACATTTATGCTTTTCAATATCTCATACTCGGTATTTCTAAGTTTTTTATAACGATTTTTTTCATAATCATCATCTTTTTCACTAAAAGCTTTATCGATAGCATCTTTTAATTTATATTCTTTAGTAACTTCCAAATCCACATTATCTAGTTCTATAAAATCTATAGGATGTTTATCTCTAGGAGCGACATATTTTTTTTTCAATAATCCCTGTATCTCTTCTATATCAGGATTTTCATTTTCTGTAGTAATTATAGAAACATTGTTAGCAAGATTAAGATTATCTAAATCGACATCTCTTGACTCTTTATAACGTTCTTTGTTTTTATCAACTCTTTTACCAATTATTTCATCATCACTATGGTATTTTGACATTCTACTATCCATAATATCACCATAATCATTTTAACACATATTT
>CACYEG010000132.1 GCA_902773365.1 uncultured Erysipelotrichaceae bacterium | reverse complement strand
TTTACAAAAGAAAAAACTTCATATTCGAAGTATTTAAAATCATTGGTATAAATTTATAAACGATAATCAGATGCCTTTTCTGCAAGATGCGAATTTAAGTGTGCCTCGAAACTTTCACAAACACGCGAAGCTCTTTCTATTTCTTCTTGTAGTTTCTGAAATTCATTAGGTAAAAACTTGTCTTTGTTTTTATTTAAAAGCTCTTTCAGCAGTGGTAATTGACCAAGAGCTTCATTTACATTATCCGTATCGAGTGAGTAAGATTCAAGAATATCACTAGCAATGCTATATATATGATTAGCAAGTCCTTGTGGATCGACTTCATCTTCACTAGGCACACGACTAGTCGGTTGTTGATTTTGAGTCATTGTAGGCGAAATAATCAATTCTATCCATGAAGTTAATTCTGGCTTGTTTTCTTCTATCTCTTCTTTTATCACTGATAGACAACCTAAAGCACTCTCAGCATCGAGTCTATCTGGCCTAGCATTCTTAACAACCCACTTATAATATTGCATCACTTTGATCCATTTCCTTAAAAATGCTTGCCATTCAGGTTTATTTTTTTCATAATCGCCGCTTGGTAAATTAGTGTTAGCGAATTCCAGAGCATACTCCTCCAATTTATTAAGGTTCTCATCCACAAATTTAGCATTCGCAGCTTGTACTTTAGTCTGCATTAATAATCACTCCTCATAATGCTAGTGTACCATCAATCGATGACATTATTACTAGTTTATATAAAGTTTTACATAATTTTACATCTTTTATTTGTGTTTAATTTAAATATATAATATACTTAAATTGAGGATGGTATAGTGTATGAAGTCATTTCGTGAAATATATTTAAATAGTAAATTCGTACCTAAAGAAGACTGGCAAGAATTAATTAAAACCGTCTCTACTTATAATGGAACTTTTAAAAAATGGAAAATAGTCATTACGAACAATAAAAATAAGATACAGTTTTTTACGGAAACAAAATGCAGTTTGCCTGCAACTATAAACAATTTGACATCTTTTATCTTGAAAGAAAAAGAAGAAATAACGAAAATGCCAAAAGTGACTTTCTCTATACCTTTTGTATCACTTAAACATGAGTACAACTTAATTGATATAATAAACCTATGTGAAGTAAGAAATAAAGGCGAATTCACTATAATGTCTATCAGCATTAAACCTCGTACCAACGGTTTGTTTAAAGCTAAGATTATTTTTTACTTAACTAAAGATGGTAAAGATAAAAAATATAAGATGATGTTTACTAATCCTATCAATCTCTTATCTATTGATTTTGATGGTAATAAAAGATATTTTTATAAGGGTGCTCCAAAGTATTTGGATATCAACAAGTCTTTACATTTATTGAATACTGACAGCGCTTCATCTATTTTAAAAGTCGATACTTTCCCATATCTACAAGGAGACTTTTACTTAAATCAAAACAACTATTCTTTCAATAAGCATTCTATTGTTATGGGATCTAGTGGAACTGGTAAATCTAAATTTATCAGTTTACTAATTCATAACATATATAAGAATATCAACTTAAAACAACAGTATAAAGTTGTAGTAATAGATCCACATGCAGCATTAGAAAGCGACATAGGCGGCATTGGTAAAGTAATCGATTTTAAGTCTAAAAGAAACAGTATAGATCTATTTTCCAATAGTAACGATGATATTATATCGAATACTGAACTACTAATGGAACTATTTAAGTCAATCATAGGATCTCAATTTAATTCGAAGTTGGAAAGAGTTCTTAGACATTCCATCAGTTTACTATTAACTAATAAAGATTTTAGCTTTACATCGCTAAGGAAACTTCTTTTGGACATGGAATATAGAAATAACTTAGTTAAAGAACTAACTGATAAATTGAATTCCAGCGTTGTAGAATTCTTCTTATCTGACTTCAACGAACTTAAAACAAAGTCTTATGGTGAAGCAATCTCTCCAATAATAGGTTTTATTGATGAAATGGAAATGATTCCTGTATTCAATGGAGATGCCTCTAGTAATACCATAAAAAGCACTATACATGATAATTTCTTGACGATATTCTCACTAGATAGAACAAAACTAGGAGATAAAATAACTAAGACAATATCAGGACTTATAATGCAGCAGATACTAACTTTAGTGCAAAGTGCAAGGATGAATGAACATATCATATTTATAGTCGATGAAGTTGCAGTAGTCGAAAGCCCAATACTATCGAGATTCTTATCAGAAGCGAGAAAATATAATCTATCTTTGATGCTTGCTGGACAATACTTTAATCAAATATCGGACGAATTAAAAGACTCTATATTCGCAAATGTCGTAAATTATTATATATTTAGAGTATCGATGGCTGATGCTCAAGTTCTAGTTAATAACTTCGATATGAAAGTGCCACTTGATGACACAAAAGAACGTAAAGTAAAAATATTATCCGAACTAAATAATAGGGAATGCATAGTAAGAATAGATTCCAAAGATGTATTGCTTCCGGCATTTAAAGCACGAACACTAGATTATACGAGTATCCCAAGGATAAATGAAGAAGTCTTCGACTTAGACGAAGTTAAACCAAATGTAATAAAGGAACAAGAAATTAAATTTGATATAGGAACGAGTATTAACTTAAAAGATATTTTAATAAATACATCTTCTAGTAGAAAGGTCGTGGGGAAAGATGGACGATAGTAAAGCATTAGAAATAGTTAATAAAATTTTTGTAGCAGTATTTGGAAAAGAAAACAAATTTACTTTAGACCAATTATTGGATAAGTTTGCATTTGACGTAAAACTTCCAAAACAAGTAATGGATTCAACTACAAATGAAGTTACCTGGGCAGATTCTATCAATAGTGGTAGATATATAAAGTTTTCCAATATGGAAAAGCGCGATAAGACAACTGGCTGGATGTTAGAGAAAAAACAAATATCCAATCTTCAGGACTTAATTGATATATGGAATTCTGTTAATCTCACTGCTACTGAGCGCGTCAATGATTCTATTGACGTAGTTAAAAGTGATACTATATATAGAAGTGAAAAAATATATAGATGTTCTGATACATCCGACTCTAAAAATATGGTTTTCTGCGATTCTTGTGCTAATTGCGAGTTTGTGCTAGCATCTCAAAGATCTAGTATGAGTAACTTCTGTATAAGAGTTGATGATTCGACTAATTGTAGTAACTCATATGGTGTACAATACTCTAATAAAGTATCCAATTCTTTATTTATACAAGACTGCTTTGATGTCAACGAATGCATGTTTTGTTCACACATAGCAAATAAAAAATATTGTATAGCAAATATGCAGTTTGAAGAAAAAGAATATTTCGAAATAAAGAAATTAATAATTGAATGGATTTTAAATTCATAAGATAAAGTTTAATAGGAGGTTATTAAACTTTTTATTGACAAAAAAACCTTTATTTGTAGTATATAGCATGAAAGAAGGTATTGCGCAAATGGAAAATACAAGTAGTGGAAATAATGAACATTTAGAAATTGGTTTCTTAAAACATGGTATACCCGTAATAGTTAAAATAACTAGTAATAATACTGAAAAGGATACTGAAAAGGTCGAAGTTTTTTCGGAAATTAATCCTGCATATTCAAAAAGCGCTGACTCAATGTTAGATGGGTTTTATAAAAATAATGTTATGCCGTATTTTGCAGGAGTCACTCCAGCAGATAAAGGCATAAGAAAGGCATGCCTTCAACAACAATTGGCCCCAAAGGATGATTGGCCAGTATATCATATGTGGCTGAAAGAATCGATGTTAGAGCATAGAGACTTGTACAATGGGTTAGATGGATTTAAAAGATTTGTTACAGATCGCAAAGTAGAACTTGATGATGAATCTACCCTTGGCTTTCTAGCGCATTTAGGTATTACTGATGAAGATTGGAAAGAATATGAAGCAGGTGTGCCTGTTGATTTTGCAGCAATTGCAGAGGAAATTCAATATAGAAGAAAAGGTAAACTTTTACCAGAAAATGATAATTATGCGGTTGGGTATGATTGGACTAATCATCCTGTATTGGTAGCTAAAGAAGATAATGGCCACTATGTTCCATTAAATAATATTTGCGATGATATTTGGTCGCCGTTTGCATTGGTTCCAGATAAACAAACTGAACATGTGGATAAGTTATTAGAATCTATTTTTTGGTTTCCTACTTATTTATATACCAAATACACTAGTACTGGAGGGCTTGTTACAAATGGAAATATGCTCTTAATTCCAACGCCACGGCATTTCTACAATATATATTTTAAAAGATCAAGCCTTAACATAGATGAAGAGTTATGCAAAAAAATCTTATTAGCATGTTCTTTTTCTGAGAAGGAGATTCAGGATGCTATTCTATACTTAAAACATTCTCCTAAGTTTATTGTTAGAAGCCTTTATCAGAAAGATCTTAAAAAAAGGCTACAAGGCATTCAAAAGCACATGACACAGGTAGATAAATAAAATAATTGAACAAAGAAATAAATGTC
>CACYEG010000131.1 GCA_902773365.1 uncultured Erysipelotrichaceae bacterium | reverse complement strand
GTAGCAACATCTGTACTATAAGAAGTTCCTTTTTTTCCGGGATAAGGAATACCGAGTTTATTAAATAATATTTCTCCTAATTGTTTAGGACTAGAAATATTGAAATTTTCACCAGCCATATCCTTGATTTTACTAGATAAATTGTCTATTTTCTCTGATAAATCTTTTTGCATTTCTTCTAATATGGTTTTATCTACTCGAATTCCAGTTGATTCCATACTTGCTAAGACGTGCACAAGAGGTAGTTCTATATCAGAAAATAAAGAATACATTTCTTCCTTTTTCAAATTGTTTATAGTTTCTTCTTTTACATCAAATATATATTTTGCTTTTTTAGCCATGCCGGATGCAAAATCATCTTCGCTAACCTTTTTCTTTAAAAGATCCTCGTAATAATAACAAGAGTATCCCGAATCAATTAGTTTTAGGACAATATCATCTTTGTTATTGCCATCCAATAAATATAAGGCAATCATTAAATCAAAGTCTGTATTAAATAAACAAATACCTAATTTTTCTGCAAGAATAATATTTTTCTTTAGTCCGTGTGTATATCTAAGTCTATTTTTATATTTTGTTAATACATCTTTAACTAATTCATTCTTAACAAAGTACGTGTTAGTTCCATCTGATAAACTCATTCCTAAAATGTTGGCATAGTGATAATTATCGTTATCACATTCAATATAATATGCTAATTCTAAAGAAGTTGTATCGATGTCTTCCAAGGATTTTACCGTAATATACTTTGTTTCTATTTCAACCTGTTTTTGGCCCATATTTTTTAAAAGCGAATGAAATTCTAGTTCTTGGTACAACGCTCTTAGTTGTTCTTCATTAGTGCCGTCATACGTTAACTCTGATAACTTAAAATCGAGTGGTACATCTCTAAATATTGTGGCAAGTTCAAAACTAAAATAGGCACTATCTTTATCTGACTCCAACTTTTCTTTTAGTTTTCCCTTAATATCGTTAATGTTATTGTAGACTCCATCAAGTGACCCGTATTTTTGAATAAGACTCATAGCAGTTTTCTCTCCGATGCCTTTAACACCTGGAATATTATCACTTGAATCACCCATTAAAGCTTTTAAATCGATTATTTTAATTGGATCAAATCCATATTCGGCCTTAAATGAATCTAATGTGTAATATGTTGCATCCTTAGATTTGAGCATTTTCATTCCAACTTGTGGGCTAATTAATTGTAATAAGTCGTGATCTGATGAAACTATTAGTGCATCATATTCCGGGTCTAAGTCAGCTTCTTTGGCAAGAGTACCGATAATATCGTCAGCTTCATATCCGACTAATTCTAGATGTTTAATGCCCATAGCGTCTAAAAGTGTTCTTGCAAGTGGCATTTGACTTTTTAAGTCATCTGGAGTTTCATTTCTACCAGCTTTATATTCAGTATACTTCTGATGTCTAAAGTTTTTACCAATATCGAATGCAACAACCATATAAGATGGTTTTTCTTCTTCAATTATTTTATTAATCATATTAGTGAAGCCATATAATGCGTTAGTTGCTTGGCCTTTACTATTCTTCATCAGTGCCCCAGTATATGCTGTGGCAAAATAACTTCTAAACATTAAATTGTTGCCATCTACTAATATTACTTTCTTCATAATTTCCCACCATTTCATAATAATTATAACAAAACAGGCTGAAAAATGCGATAAAATTTGACTTTTTCGACAATATGTGTATAATAATACACGATTAAAAAGAGGGGGGAAAATTAATATGAGCATAAGAAGAGATTTAAAAAGATTAAGAAGAGGCGCTCGTGGTGCACTAGAAGGATTTTTATCGAAGCTTAACCAAAGTTCTAATCCTAATACTGATCAATCCGCACAGCCTTTAGGACCAACACTTGCTGATGGCCAAGGTCAACAGCCTTTAAAGCCTACACCTACTGATGGCCAAGGTCAACAGCCTTCAAAGCCTATACCTGCTATAGATGAAGCAGATGAAATTCCTACATATTTGAAGGTACTGCAAGATTTTTCTGAATCAATTAATAGTTTGAAGGATACTATCCATAGTATTTGTAGAGATAACACAATTATTAAATGTTTTGACAAATCTTTAGAAAGCTTATCTAGAAAAGGTCCTTCAAATTGCAATGTTAAAATTGGAGAATTAAATGTTTTAATTGAAGGAATAAAATCAGTCATTAACTCTAAAAAAATAACTGATGCGGCCAAGAGTCTTTTAGAGATGTTGAATGAGGATTTGTCAAAAATTAGTTCAGGTATTGTTTATCCTGATGCAGTGGTTTCTGATGAAGTACTATTAGATATTATATATAGTATTAAACAATTTAATGCTGACGTTAATGAAATACAAGAAGATAAACATTCAACTGATGGTGAAGGCGATAATTTAGGTGATGAACAAACAGCTCCTGCTGGTGGTGAAGACGATGATTTAGGCGATGAGCAAAACGCTCATACTGGTGGTGAAGATGATGTAGAAAGTCACTTTAGGTTTACTTCTTTTATAGGTAAACATTCTAAAGCATTTAAAAGAGGAATTATTGCTATCGGAGTTGCCACTGGAATCGCCTTAGTTGCCACTGGAATTTATAGTTTATTAAAGCCTAAAAATAAAAAAGCACAAATTGTCATTGATGACCCTGAGTCAATTGTTGATGAATATATTCCTAGTTCGAGTGAAACTCATTCTGAGTCAACAACTGCTCCATTTCCTTCTGATTGTATAGACGAATCTTATTTTAGCCCTGAAGATTACTATCTTGGAGAAGACAATATTAACGAAATTGTAGATAAACTTCGCTTACTTGGTATTGAATATACACAGAAGGAAATTATTTCAATTATTCAAGATGTTGCTAATGATAACAGTGATAGCTTTAGCGAATTGTTTGGAGATCTATTAATACCATATGTTGACCCACTTTTACAAAGAGAAACTAAAGAGTTTAAAACTCTACCTCCAATAAATCAATTTTATCCTGGACAAGATGATATATTACGTAGTAGATTAGAATTCTTTGAAGTGATTCCAGAGACATTAGTTAAAGCATCTGAAGATGAAGAAAGCCGCAATACTGCAGATTCATTTGTTAGTAACGTGGTGAAGATGACAGAAGAATTATTTGATGGAGCTGATGACTGGTTTAATCAAGCTGGGGAGCCAGAACGAAAACTATATATTGAAACACTAAAACATATTTTTCAATTTATAGTTGCTTACGTAAAGACTACTGGTCAAGAGTTATATGTTACTGTTGATGGGATTGAAATTAACATTACTACTATTTCACTTGATGAATTTGTTGAATTGCTAGAGAAGGCATATGGTAAGTCACTAACAATGACTCCAAACGAATAGTAAAGGAGCGTTATTTATGTACGAAGAAAAAGAACATAGAATTAATTGGATATTATTATTAAAAAGAATTATATGGTATATACTTATTGTTATAATTATTCTTGGTATTATTGCATTAGT
>CACYEG010000130.1 GCA_902773365.1 uncultured Erysipelotrichaceae bacterium | reverse complement strand
TCTATTTTCTTATATTCGCCATTATCTAGTTTTGTCTCAGCAAGTTCTTTTAGAAGTTCTTTCTGGTGTCTATCTAGTTTTTCTGGAATAACGATAGATGTAATTACATACATGTCTCCTTTAGAAAAACTCGATTGTCCAGGAATGCCTTTTCCTTTAAGCTTTAATTTATCTCCATTCTGAGTACCACTAGATATATCTAATACTACATTACCATTAATTGTAGGTATTTCTTTTTCACAGCCTAAAGCTGCCTCTGTAATAGTTAGTGGAAGAGTTAAATAGATATCATTTTTATCTCTTTTAAATATAGGATGTGGTTTAATCTTAAACTCTAAGTATACATCTCCGTTAGGTCCACCGTTTAAGCCGGCTCCACCTTTTCCACTCATGCGGAGTCTATCTTCTTCACTAATGCCTGATGGAATTTCAACCGATATCGTTTTAGTAGTTCTAACTTGCTTTTTACCACGACACTTAGAACAAACACTACTAAATTTTTTACCAGAACCGTTACAGTCAGGACAAACTGATTCTGTTTGCATTACTCCTAAAATTGTACGTGATTCTCTTACTACTCTACCACGCCCATTACATGTTGGACAAGTTTTAGGATCATGACCACCAACTCCATTACACTCAGGACAAACATCATTTAATTCTAGTTTAATGTCTTTAGTGCATCCAAAAACAGCTTCCATAAAGTCCAAATCGACTTTAATTAAAACATCATCACCTTTAGTTGCACGATTACGTTTAGCTGCTCCACCTCCAAAGCCAAAGCCTCCAAGAAAATCTGAGAAGATATCACTTAAATCGATATCATCTGATTGGAATCCACCAAATCCAGAGAAACCGCCTCCAAAGCCTCCTGCACCAGGTCCACCTTGTTCAAAAGCTGCGCTACCATATTGATCGTACATCTGTCTTTTAGATTCATCACTTAATACAGAGTAAGCTTCTCCAATCTCTTTAAATTTTTCAGCTGCTCCTGGCTCTTTATTTATATCAGGATGATATTTTTTAGCAAGCTTTCTATAAGCACTTTTTATTTCATCCTGAGTGGCACTTTTAGATACACCTAATGTTTCATAGTAATCATTCTTAGCCATTGTTTCACTCCTTTATGTGTTAAATTAATTTTTCAAATTCGTCCATATAATTATTTATCATTTTAATAGAATAATCAAGTATATCGTTAGAATTAATATCGATACCGCACTCTTTTAATATATTGGCTGGATAATCTTTACCACCGCTTTTTAATAGGTGTAAATAATTTTCTACTGCACCTTCCTTGTTAGAAAGTATTGCGTATGCAAAGTGATAAGCGATTGCTAAACTTGTAGCATACTTATACACGTAGAAGGTATAGTACATATGAGGTATTCTTAAGCATTCATATTTAATGTAATCATCTTGTACTACAAGTGGACCATAGTATTTCTTTTGTAAATCATAGTAAATACTTGTAAAATCTTCTTTAGTTAAATTTTTTCCTTCTTCAGTCAACTTATATATAGTGCTTTCGAATTCCGAGAATTCTGTTTGTCTAAATATAGTTGAGCGGTACATAGATATTAGATTGCTAAGTAAGTATCTTTTAAACTTTTTATCATTAGTAGTCTTTAGTAGATAATTATTTAGCAATAATTCATTTGTAGTTGAAGCTATTTCTGCTAAAAATATAGGATAATCTGCATCTATTGGCGTTCTATATTTATTTGCAAAATATGTATGCATAGAGTGACCTAATTCGTGAGCGAATGTCTCAAGATCATTAAATGAACCAGTATAGTTTAATAGTAGATATGGCTTAGTAGTTGTCGTCACTGTACTGAAAGCACCACTCCTCTTACCTGGTGTTTCATAATAATCTACCCAATTTGATGAGAATGCTTCCCTGACTCCTGCGATATATTCTTCACCAAGTGGCGCTAGTGCCTTAAGTAGGATATCTTGCATCTCTTCAATCGTATAGTCTACCTTTACCCCATCAGCTAGTTTAGTTCCTATATCGTATATGTGAAGTGTGTTTAGCTTTAATGCTTTTTTAGTTAACTTCATCATTCTATGTAAAGTACTTAAATTATCGTTTACACTTTTAATAAATTTATCATAGAATTCTAAAGTTAAATCGTCTTGTTCTAATTCGCGCGCTAGTGGCGATGAATACATTCTAAGACTAGATGTTATGACAGAAGTCTTAACATGATTATATAGACAACTACTTAAAGTATTTGCGTGTTTTTTATAATATTCATGTAGACTTAGTGCTGCATTTTTTCTAAGAACTCTATCAGATCCTGACATATATCTAGCATAAGTACCATTGGTAAGTTTATGTTTTTTACCCTTGCTATCTACTACGTCATCGTATACGCTATCTGCATCATCGAGTAGTGAGAAAACTTCATCTCCGTTATAAAGTACTGGAGATAACTTAGTAAGTAAGTTCTCACTTTCAAGTGAAAGTAAATGAGAATTAGCGCGTATTGTACATCTTAAGATAAATTCATAATCTTTAAGTTTAGAGTTTTCTTTCAAAAACTTTTCTAATATGTCTTCTGTTAGAGCTTTTAGTTCTTCGCTAATAAAGTTCAACTTAAGTTCAATATCACTATAGAAGTCTGTAAGTTCTCCCATCTTAGCACTATAAAAATCATTTCTAGTATCTAATTCACAATTTAGATGGATAAAATTGGCGAGTTTATTGAATATCTGTTCTTGTTCTAAATTTAATACCAACAATTCATATAGATTACTAGAAGATGCTAAAACTTTACCTTTATATTTTTCCATCTTTTTAACAATTTGCTTTAATTTATCTAAATCGGCATTGTATTCAGTCATACTTGGATATAAACTATCCAAGTCCCACTTATATTTTTTATCTATTTCTTCTCTATTTTTATATGTCTTTATTTTCATATTATTTCCTAACTTTGAAATGGTTCTAACGATTGTTAGAACCATTCTATTATTTTTCTTCGTATTTAGCTTCTTTTACATTGTCGTCACTTGATGATTCGCTTGCTTCTTCGCTTGCGTTTGCTTGATTTGCTTTAGCAGCTTCTTCATAAATCTTAGATGAAACAGCGATTAATTTCTCTTGAAGTTTATCTTTCTTAGCCTTCATATCATCTATGTCGTTTTTCTCCATAGCTTCTTTAGTTTCTTTAATTAAACTTTCAATTTCGCTCTTATCAGAATCAGCTATCTTGTCTTTAATCTCATCTAGTGTACGTTCAGCTTGGAAGATTATTTGGTCAGTATCGTTTTTAACTTCTGCTTCTTGTTTTCTCTTTTCATCTTCTGCTTTATTAGCTTCAGCTTCTCTCATCATCTTTTCAACTTCTTCGTCAGAAAGGTTCGTATTAGATGTGATTGTGATAGCTTGCTCTTTGTTTGTACCTAAATCTTTTGCTTTAACGTTAACTATACCGTTTGCATCTATATCGAATGTTACTTCGATTTGTGGTACACCACGACGTGCAGGAAGAATTCCAGTAAGTTGGAAGTTGCCTAATGTTTTGTTATCACTTGCCATTGGTCTTTCACCTTGTAGTACATGAATA
>CACYEG010000129.1 GCA_902773365.1 uncultured Erysipelotrichaceae bacterium | reverse complement strand
CGGAGAAGGAGACTTGTTCGGTACGAGACAAAGTGGCGACATGGTATTTAAGATTGCAGATTTAAAGAGTGATATGAAAATACTTACGCAAGCAAATATAGATTCTGCTAAATTTATAGAAAACAACATAGATAATAACTTTGAAATGTATCCACATTATGTTAAAATAATAGAAGAATTAAATCACATAGATTAGAGGAATATTATGAAAAAGAACGATATAATAAGCTATGCAGTAATAATACTAGTAGTAGTTTTAATAAGAACATTTGTAGTAACACCTATAAAAGTTAATGGAGACAGTATGAATAATACTCTAAAAGACGGTTATTTAATGATACTTAAAAAATTCGATAAATCTTATGAGCGAAAAGATATAGTAGTAATTAAATATAAAGATGATAAAATCATAAAAAGAATTATAGGATTACCTCAAGAGGATGTAAAATATGAATCAGGTAAACTCTATATAAATGATACAGAAATAGAAGATGAAACTGCCCATGGTCAAACTAAAGACTTTAAATATTACTGTGGAAAAGGAGAATACTTTGTAATGGGGGATAATAGAGAAAATTCGCTCGATAGTAGAATAATAGGGTGTATACCAGAAAGCGATATAATGGGTTCTACAGATTTTGTAATATTTCCTTTCAATAAATTTGGCAGTGTAGTATAATGAATATTAGAAAGGAGTAGCATATGAAAAAAGCATTAATTATTTTATCTGTAGTATTCCTTGCTTTGACAGGCTGCGGTAAGAAATCTGGTACAATTAAATGTACTATGGACAAAGATTTAACTTACTACAAAATCGAATCTACATATAAAATCAATTATACAGGTAAGACAGTTGATTCAGTTGAAACTGTAGAAAAAGCCATTTCTGATAATTCTACAGTTCTAGACACTTTAGAAAAAACTCTAAAACAAACTTATGAAAATGCCAATAAAACATATGGCGGATATACTATCGATATTAAAAAGAGCGATAAAGATGTAGTTTCAACTGTAACTATCGATTACAATAAGATGAATATAAGTCAATTTGTAAAAGATCAACCATCACTAAAATCATACGTAGATGGTGATAAATTGACAGTTGATGGAATTAAATCTATCTATGTAGCGATGGGTGCTACTTGTGAATAAGAGAAGAAATTCTCTTTTTTTTATGTTATACTATTATTAGTAAAGGACGTATACATATGCCTAAGAAATTTTTAGAAGGTTTTAATATCGCACATAGAGGTTTATATGATAATCACAGCGTCATGGAAAATACGATTCCAGCTTTTAAGCGCGCAATAGAAGAAAATTATGCCATAGAGATGGATGTTCGGTTAACTTTAGACGATATGGTAGTCGTCTATCATGATGGTAATTTAAAGCGTTTGACAAAATATGACAAACTAATTAAAAGGACTAAATATAAGGAAATAATAAAAGTAAATAAAAATATTCCTACTTTAAAAGAGGCATTAGATTGTATCAGTGGGTCAGTCCCAATAATAATAGAATTAAAAACTAACAATGATAGTACTACTTTAGTCGATAAAGTTATGAGCGAACTAAAAGATTATGAGGGAGTATATTACATTAAAAGTTTCGATTATAAAGCAATAAAATATTTAAAAAAGAAATACCCTAAAGTTACAAGAGGATTACTGATATCTTCTAAGAAAACGAATATAATAAATTTATTAATGATGATTATATTAAGTAAACCAAACTTTATTTCCTGTGATAAATTGATTATTGCAAAAAAAAGTATTCAAAGACTAAGGGAAAAAGTTCCCGTAATTGCTTGGACAGCCTATAGCAATAGCGAAAAGAGTGAATTAGTAAACTACTCTGATAATGTCATAATCGATAGAAATAAAGCGAAAGAAGAATTTCGAAATATTAAGACACCAGAAGAACTACACAATTTTATGAAGAAGTTATATTATATGTGGATAACCAAGGATGGTAAAATATCCGATAACGACGATAATTTTTTCGATGAGTATAGGTTACAGATTAAGGATGAATTATTAAATACTTTGTGTGGAGTATGTTGGGATTATGTAGAATTGTCGCG
>CACYEG010000128.1 GCA_902773365.1 uncultured Erysipelotrichaceae bacterium | reverse complement strand
TATTGACGAACATACTTTCGCGTGGTATAATTAAAATGTAGAGGCAGTTATATTAATTTAAAATTTTTAAAATAAGGGGGAATAATATGAATCAAGATAAAATGCGTTTAGTAAATAAATTATTTAATAATGAAACAATTAGAACTGTTTGGGACAAAGAACAAGAAAAATACTTTATAAGTATTGTGGATATTGTTGCCGTTTTAACCGATAGTAAAAATCCCAGACATTATTGAATATTATTGTAGACGAAGATACAGTGATAATTGGATTAAATCTAGATTAATAGGCAAATAGAAGATAAATAAAAGTTGTAATAGTTTGTTTGATAAGTATCTATTTTAAATAAATGGACGTTTTTTTAATTTCAATTTTAACATATTAATTTTTTAGATAAATTTGTGAATTAGGCTTCACTTTTTAAATTGATATCTGCTATAATGAGGATAGGATAAATAGAGGGTAGAAAATTGTCAATTAGAGGAGGTATGGAATGGAAAGACAAGAAGAATTAAAAGATAAGTTATTATTATTACTTGAAAAAGATAATAATATTGATGATGTTTGTGCGAGCTTAGATTTAAGTCCGCTTGAAGTACTTGGTCTTGTTAAGTTAATGCAAGATGAGACTAATATAGTTATTAAAGATATGGATGATGGTATTCATTTAATTAATCGTGGTGATGATTATTTTAAAGATGATTATTCTTATGAGTTTGATACTGATGATAATCATGAATTTAAATTTATTGCCCTTTCAGACACGATGTTGGGTTCTAAATCTCAACAATTATCAATACTTAATGACATTTATAAAAAAGGGCATGAGCTTGGGTATAACAATGTAATTGTATGTGGCAATATTTCAGCTGGCTTATATCCAATAACTGGAAAATATGCTACTTCTAATTTTGTTGATGATACTGTAGCTCAAAGTGATTATATTATTGAAAATTTCCCAGAAGTTGAAGGGATGACTACTTATTTTATAACTGGTAAAAGAGATAATACTCATCTTAAAAAGAATAAAGTTAGCATTGGTAAAAAAATTGATGAGGCTAGAGATGATATTGTGTTTTTAGGAGAAGGCGCTTGTGAGGTGGCTGTAGATAATGTTAGTGTGCAAATACTTGCGGCTATGTCTAATCCAACTCGTACAGTTTCTTATAGAACACAACAACAAATAGATTCTTATCGTAGTGAAGATAAACCAGATATTCTAATTTATGGTGGATTATTACAAATGGAAAAATATACTTATAGAAATGTTAAGTGTTTATCAGTTCCAAGTGTATGTGCAACTACACCTGAGATGAACGATCATCGATTACCTAATACTGTTGGGGCTTGGTATGTAACCATTAAAACTAATGAGTTAGGACAGTTAGAAAGCTTTAGGGCAATTAATTCACCATATTATGAAACAAATAAAAAAGATTATAAGAATCCGAAAGTCTTAAAGTTAGGGGGTAAGAAAAATGGATCTAAGCATTAATGAAGCAACTGCTAACAAAATGTATAGATATATGAAAAATGGAATGTCTATTGAAACATTTATGGATAAATTTGGACTTAATTTTGATGAAGTTAATGGTTTAATTACTCTATGCCAGTTATATGGAAAAAATGTATCTTTAGTTCCAGATGGCGATACTTTGGTTTTCCAAAAGAAACCTATTCGCATACCTTCTAATGATAAATTAAGTATGAATAGTCCAAAATTAAAACATAATGAAATTTGTGTTGTTTCTGATACTCACTTTGGAAATAATCACCAACAACTTCATTTATTAAATGAAATTTATGAGGAAGCTTATAACAGAGGAATTACAACTGTTCTTCATGTTGGTGATGTTGTCGATGGGGATTATCATCAGAGAAAAGAAAATCCAAGATTACAATTTCTTCATGGCTTTGACCAGCAGGTTGGCTATGTAGCTGATATGTATCCAGAAATTGACGGAATGACTACTCACTATATTTTAGGAAGTCACGATGAGACACATTATAAAAATGGACAAGCGACAATAGATGCTTGGCTAGCTAGATGCCGTCCTGATATGAAATTTTTAGGTCAAGATACTGGTGAAATTGATATTGATAATGTTAAAATTGTTTTGGATCATCCAGGTGGAGGTTCAGCAAGTACTTTATCATACAAACCACAAAAACGTATTGAATTATTAGAGTCTGGTTTAAAACCTAAAATTTTATTAGTTGGCCATTATCATAAAAGCTATGCTTTTAACTATCGAAATGTTCAATGTGTATTGGTTCCGGCTCTTTGTGATAGAACTCAATTTCAACAAAAACAAGGTTTAGTTAATGACATGGGAGCTTATTTCTTAAATATCTATTCTGATTCTAAAGGAAACATTCAATA
>CACYEG010000127.1 GCA_902773365.1 uncultured Erysipelotrichaceae bacterium | reverse complement strand
GCAGAGTAGCTATGTATGGAAGTGATAACCGCTGAAAGCATCTAAGCGGGAAACATCCTCCAAGATGAGTTTTCCCATACTTTATGTAGTAAGGTCCGTTGTAGACTACAACGTTGATAGGTTAGAGGTGGAAGCGTAGTGATACGTTGAGCTGACTAATACTAATAGACCGAGGATTTATCCACATATAATTTGATGTTGCATTATCTAGTTTTTAAAGGACAAAATCCTTTATTGGTGACGATAGCTGAGTGGACACACCTCTTCCCATCCCGAACAGAGAAGTTAAGCACTCATACGCCGACGATAGTGTAAGCGAAAATAGGTAGTTGCCAGTTTTTTTTTGCTTTAAAATTTATATCTCTATTTATTAATTTATAGTGGAAGAAAACCATTGTTTGGAAAATTTTCTTTTATTAGCTTTTTTTGTATGATATAATACGAATGTTTATTGGGAGGAAATCTTATGGGGGATAATTTATTTATAAGCAAGCGGGAATTTTATCCTACAGTAAAAGATCTTAAAGATATGGGGCTATCTGAGTGGCAAATTAATAAGTTGTTGGAATATCAAGCAAGAAATCATGGCTTTCGTGATAGACTCTTCATACGTGGTACAGGTTTTAACCCTCCACATAGCATTTTCTTTTTAGATATTAAGGGTACAATTTACCATGCTCAGGGACACGGCTCTGGAAGTGCTATTTTAGGTCGTACATATGACTCATATCCTATATTTATACAAGATATTTTAGCATTAGGGGGATTATTTGATAGGGTAAATGGTGAGAGATTTACCATGGATCAATACGAATTAAGTGAAAATCATAGGATTGTATATAGATTTCCTGAAGATAAGAGGTATGCTTATTGTCCCTATGATATACCTAAGTATCACGAAATTATAAGGCCTGGTATACCTAGACAATTTGATTGCTCATTAGAAGGACCGTATTATATTGTCTTTATATCTAATGATTCCGTAGAGTCGCAAAGAAATATTATTCTATTCTTATTAACAATATACAAATTATTTTTTGCGCGTTCAGACAGTATATATTTTCACATTCCAGCACCTTACATGTGTTTTCAAGATATAGTTAAATTAGAGAAATTGTTTGATGATGTTCAAAAAAATTACGACTCATTTGTTGAATATTTACCTCCTGAATATCAGTTCCTAAGACAACATGATATAGAAGAAATTAAGAAAAAAGTTAATAGTGCAACTTTCTTATCTGTTCACGATACTGGAAAAACGAAGGAAGAGTTGATGTTAGATTATATCAGTAAATTTAATACGGATAATGGTATAACCAGCGACGAATACAATGTATTTGCTTGTGGAGATAGTTACGATGATTGGCCGATGATAGAGCAAGCTTTTAAGTTAGGCGGCTTAGGAATGCTTAATACTATTAAAATTATAGAATATACTACAAATAGTGAGGTTTTAAGACGTGAATTATATGAAAAATGTGATATTTTGACTAGAGGACCTTTAACTTCAAATGGTTTTAGTGATTTTTATAATCATGTGATAGAAAGAATGGTATTAGAAAGAACTTGGGATATAGCCGAAGAAATGCAAGCGGTTAATAATAATCCAGACGGAGGCAAAATTTTAACCATGCAAAAAACTAACCAGTATTTATGGTCAGAAAGACGGAAATCATAAATAAAGTTAAAAACTGTATTTATCTGCATTTTCATAACTTTATCTAGTTTTTACATGATAATTCGTCACACACTGTGTGACTTTTTGAAAAAAAATAAAATTGTCTGAAATACTTTAAATTAGTCTCTGTGTATCCCTTTCCTAATTCTTTTGTTAATTTTTTAGAATATTCTTTTATTATACCTTCTCCATAATGCTTTCCTGCTTTACTTAAAATCATACCAACATTAAAATAAGCATTCAAATCACTTCTATTAATTGAATAACTCTTTACTTTTTTATTTATTTCGTTCTTTATTAATTCTTCTTTTATTTCATTATAATAATTCATAATATATCCTTTCCTTAAATCTTCTATATTTATTATTAATGATAGATATTACTTTTTCTCATGTAAATAGTATTGACCTTAGTAGGTCTTTTTTTATATAATGAAGATGGTGATAATAAATATGGAAAATGAATATAAATATACAAGTCATTCTGAACAAGATACAATGGAACTAGCTCAAAATATAGAATCTGAAAAATTTCCTAATATGGTAATATGTTTATGTGGTGAATTAGGTAGTGGTAAAACTGTATTTGTCAAAGGTTTCGCTCAATCTCTTGGCATAGACGAAAACATAACGAGTCCGACGTTTAATTTAGTAAAAGAATACTTAAATGGAGAAATGCCTTTATATCACATGGATGTATATAGATTAGAAGATGGCGATGATGGCACAACTGGATTAAGTGATTACTTCAGTAAAAATGGCGTCACTATCATCGAATGGTCAGATTTAATTAAAGATATACTACCAGAAGAAAGACTAGAGATTAGATTCAAAGTAATAGATGAGGAAACTAGAGTTCTAACGCTTATACCATATGGTAGTGTTTACGAAGACTTAGTAAGCGCAGTGTTATAGAGTATATACTCTATTTTTTTTTTAATAAATGTGCTAAAATACTCTTCAAGGAAGTGGTTTAGATGAAGACTCTATTTATAGATACTCATAGTGAAAGATTGGATATAGCTATTATTACCGACGATAAAATTTTTAATAAAGTAGTAACTGGAAATAGAAATCACTCTGAAATTGCTATACCGACTCTTGTAGAAGTATTAAATTGTGCTTCATTAGAACTAAAAGATATAGACCAAATAATAGTTGTGAATGGACCTGGAAGTTTTACTGGTGTTAGAATTGGAGTAACTATTGCGAAGACTATCGCTTATTCCCTTAATATAAATATTAAAACTATTACTTCACTAGAAGCACTTGGAGTTAGTACTAGTGATAATTTTGATGTAATCGCTATAAGAGATCCAAAGGGAGTATATAGTGCAATATATAGAGAAAACAGTTTTAAAGATTATACTTATCAGAGTAGTAGTGCATTTGCATCTTTTATCGAATCAAACAATTATAAAGTAAGTGAAAATACTATAAATGATTATATAAAAATAATAGATTATGCTAAAAAGATAGAGTTGACATCACCACATAAGGTAAATCCTCTATATATTAAAGACATAGAGGTCTTAAAATGATTAGAAAATTAAATAGAGAAGAATATTCATCTATAATAAACCTTGCTAAAACACTTAAAAAAAGCCTCACAATTGATGATTTTGGTGAGAATGATGAAATATTCGTCTATGAAGAAAACTCGTCAATTTTGGGTTTTATTTGCTATTCTAGGATGTATGAGACAGTCGATATACTGTATATAGTGGTTGATACTAACTCTAGGAGGAAAGGTATCGGCTCAATGCTAGTCGATTATTTAACAAGTATTCCTGGAATCGAACATATTATGTTAGAAGTCAATAAGGAAAATACGAGTGCAATAGAATTTTATAAAAAGCTAGATTTTAATTGTATTAGAGAAATTAAAAATTATTATGAGAATGCAGATGCATTAGTAATGGAGCGTGTATTAAAGTGAAAGATGTATTTATATTGGGAATAGAATCCAGTTGTGATGAAACTAGTATATCTATCGTAAAAAATGGATGTGTCGATGTATATACCTGTGTACTTACACAGATGGATACACATGCTGAATTTGGTGGGGTAGTACCAGAAATTGCAAGTAGAATGCATACTGAAAATATAACTATGGTATTAGAAGATGTCTTAACTAATTCTAATATTTCTTGGGATATGATAGATGCTATTGCAGTAACTTACGCGCCTGGATTATTAGGAAGTTTATTAGTAGGACTTGAATTTGCTAAAACACTTGCACTTATTCACAATAAACCACTTATTGCAGTTAATCATATCGCAGGTCATATCTACGCAAATAGGTTAGTAGAACCTATCGTATTTCCATCTTTGGGATTAGTTATCAGTGGAGGACACACAGAATTAATACTAATGAAAGGAGACTATGATTTTGAAGTATTAGGTAGTACATTAGATGATTCTATTGGAGAATGCTTTGATAAAGTAGCTAGAATATTAGGACTTAAGTATCCAGGAGGACCAAATGTGGAAAAGTACGCAAGCATGGGTAGAGCAAGCTATAACTTGCCAATTCCTATGAATGACGATTCACTTAACTTCTCTTATAGTGGACTTAAGAGCTATATTATAAACTTAGTTCATAATGAAGAACAAAGAGGTAATGAAATTAATAAGTATGACTTAGCAGCATCATTTCAAAGTGTTGCAGCAGATGAACTAGTAAGAAAAACATCTTTAGCTATTGACAAATACAATGTTAAAAATATAATAGTTGCTGGCGGAGTTAGTGCAAATAAATATATTAGAGGCGAGCTAGAAAATCTTGCTAAAGAAAAGAATATACATATATCTATTCCACCTATGAAATATTGCACAGATAATGCGACGATGATTGCTGCAGCAGCATATCCATTATACAAGCAAAAAAAATTTGCTAGCTTTGATATAAACGCTAAAAGCCAGGATGATATTTATTAATAACCAGGAGGTAGCTAAATGCAAAAAGTATTAAAATGTAATGATTTATCATTAATTGAATATATTAAGAATTATCTTATTGGT
>CACYEG010000126.1 GCA_902773365.1 uncultured Erysipelotrichaceae bacterium | reverse complement strand
CTCAATTTCATCGTCACTTATGTAGTTACCTTGTATACGAACAGGAATATTTTCGCCAAATGGCAAATATAACATGTCGCCTCGTCCTAAAAGTTTTTCGGCACCCTTCATATCTAGGATAGTTCTCGAATCGATTTGACTTGCTACAGTAAATGCAATACGTGATGCGATATTTGCTTTAACTACACCTGTTATGACATCTGTAGATGGTCTTTGAGTTGCAACTATCAAATGGATTCCAGCTGCACGTGCCATCTGAGTTATTCTCATAATCGAGTCTTCTACTTCTTTAGATGCAACAACCATCAAATCGGCAAGCTCATCGATTATTACAACTAAGTAGAACATTTTCTTTTCGACTATCATACCGGCTTTGGCATTTTCACTTTCTACCCATTCGTTATATCCATCTATGTTTTTAAATCCCTTTTCTGCAAATATATTATATCTATCTTCCATCATCGATACGACTTTTTGTAGAGCAGCACTAGCTTTCTTAGGGTCTGTTACTACTGGCCATAAAAGATGTGGTATTCCATTATAATTGGATAATTCCACCTTTTTAGGATCGACCATTACTAGTTTAACTTCATCAGGTTTTCTAGTCATCAAAATTGATGCTATAAAGCTATTTATACAAACTGATTTACCACTACCAGTTGCACCTGCAACTAATACGTGTGGAAACTTCGCTATATCGCCCCATTTTATCTGTCCCATCAAATCTTTACCCAAAGCGACAGGAATTTTGGCTTTCATCGAATCTTTAGTAGGATGAGATAATACTTCTCTGATTGGTACTGCTGCAATTTTACTATTAGGTATCTCTATACCGACAGTACTTTTGCCAGGTATAGGAGCTTGTATACGTACGTCCTTGGCTGCAAGAGCTAGAGCAATTTCTTTATCTATAGAGGTAATTCTACTTACCTTTGTACCAGCTTTAATCTCGAGTTCGAACTGAGTTACTGCAGGTCCTTCGTGAATTTCAACTACCCGCCCAGAAATTTGGAAGTCCGTTAGCACTCGCTCTAATGCGGCTTTATTTGTTTGCAAGAATTCTGTCGAATTTAGTTTTCCCTGTGGTTTTACTTTATCCAATATATCGAGTGATGGTAGAACATACGGTTTTTGATTTTCTTGTGATTGTGACTCAATAGTTTGAGTTTGAGTTTGAGTTTCCATTACTGGCATAGATAGTTGTTCTTCTTTACTGCTTTCCTTAAATTCAGACATATTAGAATATACTTTAACGTTTTCTAGCGACTCTGTACATATTGTATCTTCGATACTCTTCGTTGCTTTTTCGCTTTCTTTTCTCTTCTTTTCTTTCTTTATTCTTCTACCGTCTTCTGTTACTACTTCATCATCGTCATCATAATCAGGTATCTTTACTTTATTGAATATCTTCTTAAATGAATTTATTATCTTCTTTAAGTTAATGTTAAATGTCAAAAACGCCCCAACTGCAGCAAGCACTATGATAACTATCTTTGTACCTTCAAAATCAAACATTTTTAACAAGCCGATCGTAAATAGGCCACCAATGATTCCTCCACCAGAATTGACAGTATAATTGAGCCCTGAATCTAGAAAATTATTAATAGTCGCTTCGATAATTTCTTTACCCTTTAAATTTTCGATTATAGCATATTGCATATGTGAATTAACTAAAAGGGCAATTAACATAAGATATATACCTATTAGCTTAATAGACCAGATATTTACTTTTTTTCTTTTATACATCATGGCAACACCAGTAAGTATCGAAAGCACTAATGGAATTATATACCAAACACCCATCAAAAATATTGAAAAACCCTTGATTATATTGCCAACAGGTCCAAATGCGCCAATTCCCATTATTCCAATTAATATTAATAAAACACCCCATAACTCAGCGCTGTAGGATTCATTTTTTTTTGTAGATGACTTACTTGTCTTTTTCTTTGCCATACCATTCACCACAATAATTATATAATAAACGAAAATTTTAGTAAAGAAAAAAAGCCCAAAGGCTTTCTAGATTGAGTCAACATTTACTTTGATTTTACTTATGTTTTGTTTATATGCACAAGCTTGAATCAAAGTACGTATTGCTTTTATTGTAGCACCGGATTTACCAATTATGGTTCCCATATCATCGTTGTGTACGATGATATCTAATATAATAGAACCATCTTCATCAGTAAATGACTGTACTTTAACTATTTCAGGATTCTTAACGAGTCCTAAAACTAATTTTTCAGCAAACTCTATAACTCTTTCCATAATTATTTTCCTTCTTTATTAGTGTTTTTAAATTTTGCCCATGTTCCTTGTGCCTTTAATAAACTCTTAACAGTATCAGTTGGTTCTGCGCCATTGTTTAGCCACTTTAATGCCTTTTCTTCATCGATAACTACATTGTTTGATTCTTGTATTGGATTGTATGTTCCTACTGTTTCGATAAATCTACCATCTCTTGGGCTTCTAGAATCAGCTGCTACAATTCTGTAAAAAGGTCTAGCTTTAGCTCCCATTCGCTTTAGTCTCAATTTAACTGCCATAATATCCCTCCATTCGCAATTTAATGATAACACTATAATTAAAGTAAGTCAACCAAAAAAGGTTGACTTACATATCTTTAAAGTTAAATTCTTTAGTTTTATCTAATTCTTCTTCTGTTGTGTTAATTATTGCTTGATTAAGTTTTTCTCTATCGTATGTTTCGGTTTTGTCTTCGTTATATAGGGACATTTGAGTTGTTTCGCTTACTATATTTTCATTAGTTTCTATATCCGAATTATCAGTGCTATCAGTTATTGTTTCATTTGACTCGTCAGCTTTTTTCTTTCTAAACAGTAGGAAACCAACACCTATAACTATTGCAATAATAGCAAGTATGATTGCAATTAATATTCCCTTTTTGTTTTTCTTTCCTTCTTTTTTAACTGGTATAGGTTTTGTTGTTGTAGTCTCTTCTTCTTCAACTGTAACTAATATTTCATAAGTTTGTTTTTTTTCGTTATCACTTGATGTAACTTTTATTGTTACCCTATTTTCTCCAGTTACAAATTTTTCATTACCTTCAATAGAAATATTTGCAAGAGGGTCTTCTAGTTCATAAACTAAGTCTAAACTCTCAGTTCCTGCAGGTACAACTACAGTATATTTATCATTTTTAGAATCGAATTCAGGACTAAGTAAAGAATCAAGACCGTTAATCTTTAAACTCTTTATAAAAGCACTAGGTTCTGTTACTTTACCTCTTGTAATTGTAACATTATATGTCTTTTTGGTAGTACCATCTTCAGCAGTAACTTCTATCGAAAAGAAGTTATCCCCCATATTTAAGTTTTTACTTCCAGTTCCAGTTCTAGTTGCACCCAATGCAGCACTTGCGCTAAGTCTAATAATGCTTATTGTATCAGGTACGACAACTTTATATTCCGTCGTATCTTTATTGAATGCTGGTGTTAGTGTTCCCTGACTGACAGTCAATTCTGTTAGAGATGCATCTGATGATTTTGGTTTTTCAAATTTGATAGTACCACTCGAAGCTTTTCCATCGATGATACTTATTCCTTCAGCGTTTGCGTTTGTTTCAGAGTAGAATTTAACGTTAGTTGGAGTAATAGTAAATGGGTCTGCTAGTTGATCAGTCGTATTATAATTAACTACTCCAATGACACCAGCTTTTAATCCCTCTTCATTAGTGATTTTATAAACTCCATTTTCTACTGAATAATTTTGCCCAGAATTTGGAACAACTTTATCTATGGTTGCATAAGCAGTTCCAGACAAACTCAATTCAAATGTGACCATTTTGTAATTCTTCAAGTCGTCATCTTTAAGCTCCAAAGATACGCTTCTTCCCCTTGAACCAGCAGTTGTAGTGTCATTGCCAATAAATACAGTAGCGGCATCAACTCCACGATAACCAATCGCTAAACAAATAGTCAATATAAATAATTTAATAATTCTTTTCATAAATTCTCCCTTTTATATCAATTTTAATAATATTTCATTCATGACATATATATATTTTGGATTAATTCTAATGTATCCATCCTCATATATGAGCTCTTTATTTTTAATTAACGGCTTTACAGGAAAAGCTTCTTGCAAGTTGATTCCATATTTATCATAAAATTCTTGAAGATTGATTCCCTTGATTTTTCTAAGTCCAAGCATTATTTCGTTTTCCATGGTTTCACTCTTACTGATTAGGCTTTCTTCTTTTTTATACTTGCCATTGATGTAATCAGTCATACTATGAGTATTTTCATACCTAAAACCATTTGTATATCCAGCCGCACCCAGACCAAATCCATAATATTCCTCGTTATTCCAATATACTAAATTGTGTTTAGACTCTTTTCCAGGTAGTGAAAAATTACTAATTTCATAGTGTACGTATCCCTTTTTCTTTAGTTTTTTTCGGATATATTCGTACATCTTTATTTCTACTTCTGGGTCAATATTTTCATCTTCCCTCACCTTACACATTGTATGTTCTTCAATTATTAAGGAATAAGTGCTTATGTGTTCAGGGCTTAGTTTTAAAAACATTTTTAAGTCTTTTTTTAAATCTCTAAAAGTCTCATTAGGTATCCCATACATTAAATCTAAGTTGATATTATTAAACCCGTGCATCCTAGCTAAAGAAATTTTAGCTTCTACATCTTTAAATGAGGCTTTTCTATTCATAAACTTGAGCTTTTCAGCATTAAACGATTCGATGCCTATACTCAATCTATTTACGCCCATCTCTTTTAATTTTTCTAGCAATTCCGCATTCACATCCTCTATATTACATTCGAATGTAAATTCCAAATTGTCAGATAAATTGAATTTTTGGATTAATTTAAATAGAGTATTTAACCCAGAACTACTTAGACTTGAAGGAGTTCCTCCTCCAATATATAGTGTATTTATCTCTTCTTTGCCATATGCATCTTCTATCTCATTAGATAGACTATTTAAATATGGATCCACCAGTTCTTCTTTATAGAGTATTTTGGTAAAATCGCAATAAGAACAAATGGATTTGCAAAAAGGTATGTGTATGTATACACTGGACATATCCTCACCCTCTTACTAAGATGATTATATCAAAAATATATCGCATATTCAAGATTTAATATTATTTAAAAAGATTAAGCAAAACTTAATCTTTTCTATCTAACTCATACATACTATACATATTATAGCCTTCAAATCTATAGCTAGCGTCTATTCCTTTCATATATATGTCTCTATCGTTTGATTTATCAGTAAGTGCACTTTTAAGTAATATGTTTATTTCGGTATCTTTAATAGGACTTCTTTCCATAGCTAAAAGATATTCTTCTTTGTCGATTAAACTCCAATCGATAACTCGATTTAATTCTTTTTTTAAAATCATATCAAGCCATATTCTCGTACTTCTTCCATTACCTTCTGAGAATGCATCCTTAGTCAATTTATCATATTAAATATTTATTTTTTCAAAAATCTCTATACATTCTTTATAATCTTTAGCTACATATACATTTTCTGAATCAATAACCTTAAATAATTCATTTGCTTCTTGTATAGCTCCTACTATTATTACTTGCTTTTTAGCAGTATTAACAAGTGATAATGATATTTCAGAAATAGTTCCATTATCAACACCACATGCTATAACTAAATTACTTGATAATGCATTAATATAGTTTCTTCCACTTCGCATATTAGTAATTATAGGAATATCAACATATTTAGAGAACTTTTCAGGTTCATTGAAAGGCATTATACCAATAGTTAATCCATTACTATCTTTCGCTCCTTTTAATCCTTCATTTTGTACACCTATATTTAGACCACCAGTTAAAACAGTAAATCCATTATTCGCCATATATTTTCCAATTTCATAAGCGTCTTTTAAGTTTGTTTTTGTTGCGTTGTTAGGTCCCATAATTCCAATTATCTTTTTCATCTAACCACCTCTAGTTCTTAATCATTTACTTCTTCTTTTTTACTAAATTCAATTAACTCATCAAAATCAGATAAATAATTTTGATCTTGTTTTATTCTATATTTCTCATATTCAGATAATGCTAAAGCATCTGCTATCTCTCTTTTTATTTTTCCATTATCTTGTAAAATATTATACTCATTTAATTTTAAAAATAATTCTAATTTTTCTTTCCATTCTTTCATTGAAATAATATGACCTAATTTAACCTGTCTTTCAGCATAATCTAAATACATTGATACTAAATTATTTAATTCGGTTATTTCTTCTTTATCTAAGTAGTTTTTAGCAACAACTACATCACTTTCTAATATTTTACCTTTAGGAGCATTCTT
>CACYEG010000125.1 GCA_902773365.1 uncultured Erysipelotrichaceae bacterium | reverse complement strand
TCTTTCCTTTTCCGTTGGGTATCCATTCTATAACGCTCTAAGAAAGCAAAGATGTTTGCGATTTCTTTAGGCACCATCCTACTTTTTTTAATATTATAAAATTTAAAGTCAAGTACATTAAGAGCTAAAGAGTTACCATACATGGCAATCTTGGAGCAAAAAGCATCATTACCTAAATTTTTTATTGCTGGCCTTAAAATGCAATTAATTCTAAGCCAAGTGGTTTAAAAAAACCTATAGATATTAAACAATATACATATTCATCTCGGTTAGCTGGATCTAAAAAATATAATTTTGTTAATAACTTAACTATATCTTCCGAATATTGATCAGCGTCTCTAATATTCGACTTAAATTTTTTATAAAGAGAGTCTCGATATTGTTTTATTGTCTCTGCACCAGCGTTACACAGAACTCCTAATATTCCGCTATTATAATCAATCGATATACCCCCATTATCTAATTTGTTATTTTCGTTAATACAGCTAATGTATTCCTGTACAATCTGGTCAAACATTTCATCAATATTTTCGCTTTTGAGGGCTAATATTTCATTTTCCGCAATAAAACCATAATCATCGTGTAATTTTTTTATTTGTTCTTTAGTTAGTCCATAATTAGTCATCATTCGTTGTGTTATAATTATATTCTCCATATAAATTCACTTCTTCCCTAATAATTATACATTTTTTTATTTTCATTTTCAATGTAAATAGTTTTTTTAGTCTTTACTTACGCTTACTGTAGCTCTATTTCTAAGTGATCTATATAACTTTGATTTATCGTATACTTCATGATTAGTACCCTTACAAGATACTCTGCCATTATCTATTACTATTATTTTATCGGCAATTTCCATTATTTCTGGCTTATGTGTAACAAGCAGTATGGTATGGTCTATTTTTAAATCCTCTAAGACATCTTTTATTTGCATGGTTTCTTCGTTATCTACGTTACTAGTCACTTCATCAAATAAAAGAATTTCAGCTTTAGACAATAGACTTCTTGCAATAGCAAGTAATTGTTTTTGGCCTTCAGTTAATATATTATCTTCTTCGCGAATAATAGTATTATATCCTTTTGGTAAATTTTCTATAAATTCGTGTATTCCTACTCTTTTGCAAGCCTTAATTTGGTTATCCTTATTCTTATCTATTAGAGATAGATTATCTCTTATACTCATTTCAAATACAAACGGCTTTTGAAACACTCCAGAAACATTTGAAGAGTATACTTTCTTTGTATAGTTATATATTGACTCATTATCGATTGTTATACTACCAGATTTAACTCTATCTAATCTATATAGTAAATTTAATATAGTTGTTTTACCACTTCCAGAATGGCCTACAATTGCAGTTATTTCATTAGGATATACTTTAAACGATACATTCGTTAAAATTGGTGTATTTTTAATTTCATAGTATACGTTATCAAATACGATAGAACCTGTAATATAATCGTTATCTACATTTCCAAATACCATATTAACGCTGGTGTTGTTAAACTTTAATATATTATTAATTCTATTAACTCTGATACCATAATTATCTAAATTAAGTAAATCTTCAAGCATACTGTCGGAGATTGTGACGATCATTTCAAAATAGCTAATTAACAAAACTAGTCTATCTAGTGTCATCTTACCTTTAATTACTAAATAAGCCATTAAAACATATAGTATTATTTTACCAAAATCTACGATATACGGTATTAGTGAATATCGGTTTGTCATTCCTTTACGTTTATTCCTAAACTGTATTTCCCAACTTGCTCTTTCTTTATCAATTTTTTTACTCAAATTGCTAGACAAAGAAAGAGACTTAACTTTCTTAATATTATTTAGCATTTGACTCAAGGTATCAATAATTCTATCTTCATACTTTCTTTGCCCATCATAGTATTTAGAAATTTTTTTAGAATTGTTACTCATTAATATTAAATAGAATCCATCTAATACTAATACTATTAAAGCAGTTATGATATTGTAGCGAGCAAAGATGAGAAGAATTATTATAATTTTAATTAATCCAACAAGTGATTCACTAGCAGTATCGACTACATCTACGAGATTTCTTACATCTTCACTACAAGTTGTTACTATTTTACCTTTTGATATCTTATTTAGTATTGAATCGTTATCTACGACATGATTAAATAGTTTTTTAGATATATTTGTTTGATAATACACATCTAATTTTTCATATACTTTATAGTTCCAACGCAAAAGACTATAATATAAAACATAAAATATTACATATAGCCCTACATAATACCAAATATTTGAAAAGTTAGATTCTGTTATTACTTTAATTATACCTGCTGTTGCAATTGGAGGCAAAAGATTAGATAAATTATAGAGAATACAACTTGCAAACATTTGAAAGACTAAAAACTTATTACAATCTATCTTTAGAAGAGTTTTTAATATTCCAAAGTATCTTTTCATTATTTAATATCCTTATCGTATTCTATATCACTAATCTCATATTTGCGCGATTTAGAGATAGTACTAAGTATCTTAGTAGAACCCCAGCCTATTAGAGCTAAAATAAAGAAGTATAACACACCAAATATAGAGAACTCTGGTGCAGACTTAGTAAGAAGTCCAATTATTGATGCTCCTGCACTCATAGATGTAACTATAGTAAGGCTATTGACTGACTTACTAGTTATATCGGCTTTTAGCCCGGCAAATAATTTTTGAGCAGAATTTACATAACTTTTAGTCATATCCCACAAGCTTCTTATATAGTCTAATGTATCCCTTAGTGTTTCATATCTATAGCCAGATATTTCTAAGAATTCAGAAAGTTCTTTATCGCTTTTAGCAATCTTTTCTCTCGTTGGAATATATGTACTCATCTGTTTGATTCTACCCTCTATTAGGTTAATAGTCTTAGCGTATCCTTCTAGCTTGGTTGTAAATTTTACTATATCAGAGCCCTTTACATTGGCATTTTCTTTAACAGAATCAATTTTTTCCCAAATTATTCTATGTAAATTTAGGTATCTGTGAAGTTGACCTTTAAATTCTCTTATGAATATCTGCTCTTCTATATATCTTTCTATGTTATCTAGAGATTGTTTCTTATTATTGATGAAATAGTACTTGTCTCCTCTTAATACGTCGTATTTAGGGTTAGAAAATTCAAAATATTTTTGTTTTTCAGTACGCGCAAGCATATCTGCAATTTCGTCACTGCTCGCATTATCGAATACTATAAAATATGGATAAACTGTTTCGATATTAGCTAGTTCTTTTGGCACAGGTGCACCCAAACTAAATAAATAGTTTAGCGCAGGAGATAACTTGTTTTCATAGTAGTCAGTTACTCTATCGATATCGGAAAATAAAGTATCTTCGCTGGCAGTCGAATTATTTAATACGATTAACCCATCTTCGAATATCTTTACTCTAATACCGAATGCCGTAACAAAAGATATGAACTCTTCTCCTTGTACACCATAGTCAATTCTACCTATTCCTAGTTCTTTTCTAAGTGATGCCAATTTTTTTGCATCTAGCGGCAAAAGTGATTTACCTTCTCTTAAAAAATCATATATTTCCGATAACTGTAACATGGTTCTTTGAAACCAGCCACCTATATAAATGTTGCTTACTTTCATACTTACCTCCTATATAACCTTAGAAAAGAATTTAGCATCATTAACTACAAAGCCATACATCTTGTATAAAGCATGCGCTGGCTCTCTAAAATTATTGCTCCATAGTTCCATAGCGCTACAACCCTTTTCTTTTGAAATAGCTTCACATTTTTCCATTAATTTGACACCTATGTGATGTCTACGATACTCTGGTTTAACACATACATGGTTAATGATAGAATATGTATTCATCTTTTTATAAATCGTCGGTATTACCGTAATTTTTGCATGAGCAACGATTTTACCTTCGAATACTCCTACTATGTAAATTTGGTTTTCGTCATCCATATATTTTTCAAATATTCTTCGAGCTTCAATCGGATTTGTATCCTCAAAGAAACATTCGTTACATAACT
>CACYEG010000124.1 GCA_902773365.1 uncultured Erysipelotrichaceae bacterium | reverse complement strand
TAGAAAGTTATGAAACGATTAAAACGATAATATCCCTTTTGGGATTAGAACCACTAATTACAGTTCACAATAAAAGAAAAATATACAAATATAATGATTATGAAATAGAATTAGAGGAAGTTGAAGGCTTAGGCAATTTTATAGAAGTTGAAAGATTGAGTACATCTGATGATGAAGCAAAAATTAAAGAAGAAATAAGAGACTTTATTAGAAGTCTGGGGCTTAGAAATGTAAGAGAATTAAATATTGGTAAAAATCAGTATTTACTTAGTATAAAGCTGAATAGAAAATTAAATATTTTTAATGATACTGTCTATTAAGATAGAATATAGACATTTTTGACAAAATATAACTATTGTGATATCATCTACTCATTGAAAGGAAGAGGTTGTTATGTTTAACTTAAAGACTAGTTTACATCATCATAATAATCTGCACTTGAACCGGCATTAAAATGCCACATGGTACAAGTGCTATTTGTGGTGCTTGTATCTAGTTATAAATATATTTTATAAGCTATACGGGTACCACTTGTATAGCTTTTTATATTAAATAAGAAAGAGGAGATTATTTATGAGAATTCAAAATGTAAAGGGTGGTTATGATTTTCTACCAAATGAACAAAAAATCAGAAATTATATTAATGAAGTTATAATTAGAAATTTTAAATTATATGGATTTAAGTCCATCGAAACACCAATATTATGTTACTATGATATGCTTAGCAATAAATATGATGAAGATAGTGACATTCTAAAGGAAATTTATAGATTAAAAGATCAGGGCAATAGAGATTTAGGACTACGATACGATTTAACAGTACCCTTCGCTAAATTTATTGCTCTTAATAAAAACAATATCAGTTTTCCATTTAAACGGTATGAAATTGCTAAAGTATTTAGAGATGGTCCCGTCAAAGTCGGTAGAGATAGAGAATTCACACAGTGCGATGCTGATGTCGTAGGCATTACCGGTCAATATATCGAAGCAGAATTACTATCTATATTTGTTAAGACATTTAAAGAATTGGGTATAAATATTAATATTAAATATAATAGTAGAAAGCTCATGAATGGATTGATATTAGATTCAGGTGTAAGCAAAGACTTACTTCAGAGTATTACAACAATAATTGATAAAAAGGATAAGATAACAAAAGAAGTATTTCTTCAGATGTTAAATGAAAAAGGAATAGGAAGTGAAACTGTAAATAAGCTGATGGATTTATTTAGTCTAACATTAGAAGAATTAAATAAAAGATTTAATGACTCTAATAATGAGCTTATTAAAGAAGGACTACTAGAAGTTAACAAATTATGTGATTGTTTAGTTGAATTAAATATAAAGGATATATGTAGCTTTGATGTTACCCTTGCAAGAGGTCAAAACTATTATACTGGTAATGTATTTGAAGTGTATGACCTAGAAGCAAGAGTGAAAGGAAGTATAGCAGCAGGTGGCAGATATGATAAAATGATTGGCAATTTTATCGGAGATGGTTGTGAATATCCTGCTGTCGGAATAAGTTTTGGTTTAACCTCAATATACGAAATATTAAAATCCAAGGTTGATACTACCTATTCAGAAACAGATATTTATATTATTCCAATGAATACAGAGATAGATTGTTTAAAAATCGCAAACAGGTTAAGAAATGTGGGGTACTCAGTAGAAGTCGAAATGAATAATAAAAAATTGAAAAAGAGTTTAAACTATGCAAACAAAGAATGCATAAGATATGTAATAGTAGTCGGGGCAAATGAATTAGAGACTAGAAAAATAACTATAAAAGACATGATAAATGGAAATGATATAACAACTTCATTTAGCGAAATTGAAAAATTAAAATTAAGATGTAATTAATGCTTTGCATATTACTAGGGCTAAAATATATCTTGTCATTTTTATGGTATAATTCCTTATGAGGTGACAATTATGGAATTTTTGAAAGCAAAAACTATATTGTCTAAAGTTAAAAATGGCGAAGAATGGTATGGAGTAGACTATAATATGAATCTATATAGGGGTTGCTCTCATG
>CACYEG010000123.1 GCA_902773365.1 uncultured Erysipelotrichaceae bacterium | reverse complement strand
TTATTACTCCTACGAATAGATAATAAAAGATAAAATCCATCGTTAATATAATTAGATATGTATATAAGTTAAATCGCAATTTACTTTTTATAAGCTGATTAATAAAGAAAATTATAAAAAGTATTAATATAAATACCCAATAATGTAAATCAATTAATAACAAAAGTATACTTATAATAGATATATTTAATATATTTTTCTCAAATGGGAAAAGTATTAAAATTAAGGGAATATTTATCGATATGGTACTATATAAAAGGATATCTAAAATAAATAAAATAATCATCAGTTTACCACATAAACATAGTTTATATTATCATAGTCCACTGGACTTTTTACATAGACTATTCTTTCTATTCCTTCGAGTTTAGTTTTTACTACTTCCCCGACAAATAAATTGTCCTGAATATTTTCTAATCCACTAGTATATACTTTATCCCCTATTTCAATTGTTTCATAATTGTTGATATTTTTGATTATTAGTAGCTTTTCTTTTTTATCATATCCATTTAATAATCCATAGCTATTTGATACTCTAACACTTAAATTTTTAATTCCAGTTAAAAGTTTAACTTTAGCTGTTTTATCTGTTGTTTCCTCTATTATCCCAACTAAACCTGCCTCGTTTATTACAGCAGAACCAACGCCAACCTTACTAGTTGGTACAATTATAATATAGTCGTAGAAATTATAGATTTTACGTATGGCAGATTTGGCTAAAATATAACT
Organism: uncultured Erysipelotrichaceae bacterium; assembly: GCA_902773365.1. Classification (GTDB taxonomy): domain Bacteria; phylum Bacillota_I; class Bacilli_A; order RF39; family UBA660; genus RUG11867. Next base: position 5,130 of record CACYEG010000123.1, on the reverse strand, counting down.
TTTTGATTCATATAGCTTATATCCATTAATCGCGCGCTCATAATTGGACATTTCTTTTTCAATATTATCTATTTTAATCTTGTACATTTCTTCTTTTAATTCAACAGAATTGTCTTTTCTAAAAGTGGTCGCTAAATTACCTACTAAAACAACTATATTTTTAGAAAAAAAGACAACAAAAAGTAACAAAATTAATAAATATATAATTGTTTTATATTTATTCATATTTTAGTCGACCTTCTTCCACATAACTGTAATAATCGGTTTCTCCAACGATGATATGGTCTAAAAGAATAATATTCAGTAAAGATGCACTCGACGCAAGTCTTCTTGTAACTTCATCGTCGCTTACGCTGGGCGTTAATACTCCACTTGGGTGGTTGTGCATGACGATTATTTTATTGCTATTTTCTAGTAATGCATTTTTGAATATATCTCTTTCATGAATTTCTGCTTTGTTGATAGTTCCTTTAAACATAATTTTATGACTAATATACCTTTGTTGATTATCTAAAAATATTACCATAAAATTTTCTCTATCATCACCTACAATGTATTTAGAAAAAAATTTATATGCGTCTATCGAATTGCTTATTTTAATTTTTTGCTCAATAACATTAGTTTCACAGGCTCTTTTGCCTAACTCAATAGCTGCTAATAGGGATATACTTTTTGCTTTACTGATTCCCTTTATTTCACATAGCGAATGAATTGTGGCGTCTTTGAGATGCCTTATGCCACCATATTTTTTTAAAATTGCTATGGCAACATCTTTTACAGAGGTATTAACTGTACCAGTATGAAGTATGATCGAAATCAGTTCTTCATTACTAAGTGAAGCTGGGCCATATTTTAAAAAGCGCTCTCTAGGACGCTCTTCCATGGGAACATCTTTTATTAGAATACTACTTTTATTCATAGTTTTCCTCGTAAACTTTTAACATTTGGCTATTAACTTCACTCTTCATCTCATCGCTAGTTTTCTCCATAAGACTTTCATACTTATTTAGTTTTTCTAGTTCACTTTCTTTTAAAGTAATCCTCTTTAAATAATAATTTATTCCTTTTTCTTTCAACAATTTAGTAATATAGTTAATATTTTTTTCTTTAGATAATACTGAATAATAAACTCTAAAAAGGTCCTCATCTTTCTTTACAATTCCACCGTACTTTATTGCCATAGATTTGGCATTTTCTTCTTTGGTAAAAACACCTATTTGAACCGCAGTAGCATTTCCATCTAAAACTAAACTGTTAACGCTTTCAACTCTTTTAAAAAGAAAAAGTGCACAAATACCACCAACTACAACTGCTAATAAAACTGGAAAAATTTTCTTCATATCCTCACCCACTAACATAATAAGACAAATACATTTTAAAAAATGTCATTATATGTCTACTATTATTATTAAGGATTAGTATGTTAATTTCTTACTAGTTCATCTCTTTTGATAATGTAAAGACTATTTTTTTTATAAAAACAATAAAAAATTTCATCATATACAATTTGTTTTTTTCTTAATATGTTATCTAACCAAAATTTGGTTTTATTTATTTTTTTTAAAGTAGAAAACTGTACTTCACCATCAATAATAAGTGGTAAAGGATAATCGGTGTCTAATATTTTCTTTTCAAATATCGATAATTTTCCATTAGCTTCCAAAAGCGCATATTCGATATTTTCAAGACTTTTAATTCCCCTTTGTCTTAATTCAAATAATAAATCATCCATAGTATATCGCTGCCGAACCATTTCTTTATAGTTTACTTTACCAGAGTCTATTATTATTGAGGGTTTACCATCAAAAAAAGTTCTAAATTTTTTAGACTTCAAAGAAGTATATCCCAATAGTAATTCAAGTGCAACAAGGGCAACAATAGGTATAATCGTAATAAATACAGAAGCTTTAATATTTTCTATACTTATGGCAACTAATTCTGCAATTAAAATCGATACGATTAAATCGATTATTCCTAACTGCCCAACTTCCCTTTTTCCCATAATTCTAAACATTACAAGTACAAAGAAATAGAAAAAAATTGTCCTTACGAGTACTTTTAATATGACCATATTATCACCACTATTATTATGGGAATACTTATTTTTTTTTAAACAAAAAACTAGGTTATCCTAGTCTACTTCGCCATTTAAGCTAAAGCTTTTTGCTTCTGTAATTTTTACATCGCAGATAGTATTCATGCAACTTTTATCTGCTTTTACATTGACGAGTTTCATCGTTTCAGTATAACCCGCTAATTGATTAGCATCTTTTTCGCTGACATCCGTTAATAACACTTTAACAGTTTTACCGACATATTCTTGATTATGTTCTAAACTGTATTTATTTACTAGCTCATTTAGTCTATGTAGTCTTTCTTCCTTTTCTTCTAAAGAAGTATCATCTGGAAGTTTCTCTGCAGGAGTCCCCACTCTTTTTGAGAAAATGAATGTGAAAGCACCATCGAATTTACATCTTTCTACAACTTCCAAAGTCTCTTTAAAATCTTCCTCAGTTTCACCTGGGAACCCAACGATTATATCTGTCGTAATAGCAGCATTTTTTACTTTAGCTTTTATTTTATCATATAAATCTAAATATTCTTCTTTTGTATAGCGTCGTCCCATCAACTTTAGTATTCTAGATGAACCACTTTGAAGTGGCAAATGTATATATGGCATAATATTATCATACTTAGCTATGACGTCTATCATTTCATCTGTAAAATCCCACGGATGACTTGTTACAAATCTAACCCTTTCGATTCCGAGTTCTGCAACCCTTTTAAGAAGTTCTGCAAAAGAAATTTCTTGAGATAAATCTTTTCCATAAGCATTGACATTTTGACCTAATAAAGTTACCTCTTTATATCCATCTTCTTTTAATTTCTTACATTCCTCTAATATTTTTTCACTCGTTCTACTTCTCTGCTTACCTCTCGTATAAGGTACTATGCAGTACGTACAGAATTTATCGCAACCATACATGATATTTACCCATGCTTGTACTTTAGAGTCGCGCTTGTACTCTAATCCTTCTACTACATCACCTTCGATAGACTCTACTTCAAAATCTGTCTTATTCATCTTGTTTAATAAAAGTCTAGGCAATTCATGTATGTTGTGTGTTCCAAAAACAAGATCGATATATTTATATTTACTTTGTATTTCTTCACATACTGTTGGTTCTTGCGCCATACATCCACATAAAGCGATAACTAAGTTTGGATTGATAGTCTTTTTAATGTGTTTACATCTTCCTAAAAATCCAAATACTTTATCGTGAGCATTTTCCCTTATAGCACACGTATTTAATATGATTAAATCAGCATTGTTCATTTTATCAGTTTCAGTAAAACCTACATTTTCAAGTAGCGCTCTAATAAGTTCAGAGTCGTGAACATTCATCTGGCATCCATATGTTTTTAAATAATACTTTTTATTTTGAAAAAGTGATGGGTTTTTAATTATATCTGCATCGTAATATCTAACCTCACTTTTATTTCTAATTCTTGCTTCATTTAAATTTGGCATTTTCATAAACTTCACCTACAAGCCATTATAGCATAACTCCAAAACAAAAAAAAGCACTTAAAGTGCTGGAATAGAATTATCCATAACTGTTTGTGCTAATTTATAACTTTCGCTTATTAAAATGATGAACAATTCCTCGTTAGAAATATCATCATTTTTTATATTAAGTTGTTCTAACACAAATAACTTTTTTTCAGTAATCGAAGTTGGTTGTATAGTTCGCTGATCAGTAGAAATAGTGCTGGAAATATTCCTTATTATGTCATCATATAGATAATTTAACATATTCTGGCGTTCTTCCTCATTGGCAGAACTAAATACAAGTTTTAAAAAGTTTTCTATAAGTTCTTTGTCGATTTCTAATAAGACTGCATGATCATATTTTTCCATTATTTCTTGAATGCTTATTAAATCTTCACCATCTTGCCTGTTATATGTTTTAAGGAAGTGTATAAATCGTTTGTATTTTTTATCACTTTCGGCAATTCTATTCAATTCTTCAGTTGCTTGCAACTGATAGCTTCTATCATCGGATGTTGGTTTCGATGATGAGGAACGAGGTTTATTCTGTTGCTCGGCAATCTTATTATGGCTAGTTATATGTTGCCATATTAAATCTATTAATTTTTGAGAAATATTAAGAGGCACAAAAATATTTTTTAAATCTTCAAGTGATATTTTGTAAATATCATTTAACTCTTTTATTTTTTCTGAAAATAGCTGATGCGCTAAAATAATGCTATCAAAATCATATATTCTATTATATAATGCGCTTGGAATTATGCCATCAATTTTTTCCATTCTCTGTTTATACCACTCTATGCTATTTTTAAATTCTTCACCCTCGTTGCGATAGTTTTTTTGTGTCTAACTTTATATAACACTCTTTTAAATATATTTCTTTGATCTTGTTTAGTTTTTTCTGACAATAGTCCATTTTCTATATTGGTGCTAATAATATACATTATTAGCTTCATTTTCCACTCTATTCGTAAATTGGATTCTTCTATTATATCACTAAATTCAGAAAAATCAGTGACATATATTCTTTTGTTCCTTGCGACTTCTGGATATTTTAACCATGAACAAATAGGAACAGATTTCACCTCAAAATCAAGGTGAGCAGTTGATGCATTTTCTACTATGGTAGAAACACTAAAACCTTGTCCTCTAAAAAAATTCTTTTCCTTTAATGGTTCAACTAAGTTTTTCCTTGTTGAATTACAATATGATTCGAAATTTTCAATAATACTTCGTATTTCTGGTATTCTCATGAATATTCACCTCAGTTGGTTGTTATTATAAGTCTCTTTAATATTAGTGTCAAATAAAAAAACACTACTAAAGTGTGTTTATCTTTATTTTTGGCGGAGAGTTAGGGATTCGAACCCTAGGAACACATTTCTGCGTTCACGAAATTTCGAGTTTCGCACTTTCGACCACTCAGACAACTCTCCGTTAAAAATATTATATAACTATTCATTGTGCGATACAAGTATAAACTTTTTTTAAAAAAGTTTTATACGCACAACAAAAAAGAAACCTATTCAAAAGTTTCTAATCCTTCTTTTTTTAAATAATAATCTATACCCTTAAAC
>CACYEG010000122.1 GCA_902773365.1 uncultured Erysipelotrichaceae bacterium | reverse complement strand
ATGCTATAATTTTAATTAGGAGGTAGTAGGATGAAATTACATGTAAATGAAAACTGCATATGTTGTGGAGCATGCATGTCAATTGCTCCAGACTTATTTAGTGATTTTAGCGATGGCACCTCAGTACCAGTTGATAAAGAACTAAATAACGAAGAGATGAAACTTGCACAAGAAGCAATCGATTCATGTCCTGTTAGCGCAATAAGCTTTACAGAAAATAATGCTGAAAATCTTTCTACTAGTTTGGATACAGAAGAAGAACTACCAAAAGCAGCTTAAAAGCACATCAATTATGATGTGCTTTTGCTTTAAAAAACAATTTTATAAATTAAACTGAATCTTCTATATATGTTTTACTTTTATGAGGCTCATCGAACAATAAATCATTATAGTTTTGTTGTCTTAGTGCTTCATAGACGACAATTGCAACTGTATTCGATAAATTAAGTGCACGAACATTTTCACTCATCGGAATTCTTATGCATCTATCGATATATGGAGCTAATATTTTTGGAGGAATACCAGTAGATTCTTTACCAAATATGAAATATAAGTCCTTCTTTTTATCACTATAATCAAAATTGGTATGTGGCACATGTCCATATCTGGTTAAAAAATAATATTCCCCATTTTTATTTTGATTAAAAAAATCATCTATATCTTTATATACTTTATAATCACACTTATCGATATAGTTTACGCCACTTCTTTTAATGTATTTATCCTCTAAGCTAAATCCCAATGGCTCTATTAAATGTAACTTTGAATTTGTTGCAACACAAGTTCTCATAATATTTCCAGTATTACCTGGTATTTCCGGTTCAAATAATACTATATTAATCATATTAATCCTTAACAATTTCGTATGAATATAATAATTTTACGAATTCATCATTTGTTATCATTTTTTCTTTAGTGCTCGTTAAAGTCTTAACATATTTACCATCTTTATAATAAAGAATCGCTGGTAATGAAATAATACGGTCTTTCTTATTTAAAGAGAATTTTTGGTTAATCATTTCTATATAATTATTTTCTAACATCAAATCAGTGGCATCATAATATAGAAAGTTGTTTTGTAAATTGTTTTTTATAATAGTTTTCTTTAATGAGGTTTCGAAAGATTTTACTTCTTTATCTTTTACATAACTAATTAATACAAAGCCATCACTAACTAGTTCATTAATAGAAGAGTCTATATCATCGTATTGTAAAGTTCCCAATTCTCTAGCTAATACGCTTTCACTTAACTTATTATCTTTATAAATATTATAAATCTTACTAGCAATTAGACAAAATAAAATAACTGCAACAGATACCAATATCCAATTGATAACTTGTCTTTTACTGTTTTTTTTATTTTTTTCTTTTTTCATAAAAGTTCTCCTATCTTCTAATAAAATTTTATCATAATATTATTTATAAGTAAATCTTTATATATTTTTAAATTAGCGGTTTTATATGCAATGATTTTTGTTGTATCTAGTTTTTATTTATGATAAAATATTGTTGTTGTGCGAATTTGGCCTGTTGGTGAAGCGGTCTAACACATAGCCCTCTCAAGGCTACATACATGGGTTCAAATCCCATACAGGTCACCAAATTGTCCCATAGCCAAGTGGTAAGGCATCAGACTCTGAATCTGACATTCCGTTGGTTCGAATCCAACTGGGACAACCACTTTGAGCTTTTAAAATCCTTGTCAAGGATTTTTTATTTTGTTGTATTTTGATAATAATCCCTTTCACTGATAGAATCTAGTACAAATTCTAAATCATCTGCATCACATGAATCTAGTGCTTCGCCTTCTAGCACGTCCTCTATTCTGATCATTAAATCTTTTAGCGAATTACATGCCCTATATTCGATAAAATTTCTATCCAATATTTCCATTTCCCTATTTGTCAAATAAAAACTTCCTATTTTATTTAACTGACTAGCTTTTAAATCAATCGATTTTATTAAATCATCGATATCGTATTTTTTTCCATTAACTATCATTTTTCCACCAATTTGCTCAAAGCCTCTTTAAGCGCTATTTTACCATATTCATAAGTTAAACTACCTTGTAAGTAGGCATTGTAAGGTGGCCTAATTGGTCCGTCACAACTTATTTCAATTGACGAGCCTTGAGTAAATGAACCAGAGGCCATTATAATTTTATCTTCATATCCAGGCATATCGGTTGGCTCTACTGCAGCATGTGCATCGATAATCGATCCGGCCTGTATTCCTTGTGTAAATTTAATGAGTTTTTCTGGATCATTAAACGTAATCATATCTACTATATCGGCGCGTGCTTCATCATATCTTGGTGAAACAGTAAATCCTAATTTTTCTAGACAGTAACTAGCTAATACGCCAATCTTTAAGCTACTCGCAACTGCATTAGGTGCAAAATATAATCCCATTAAGAACTGCTTATTGATACCTAAACTAGGCCCAACTTCTCTACCTTCTCCAGGCAAAGTTAACCTTTCTGCAACTAAACTAATAAGACCTCTTTTACCTGCTACATAAGCTCCATTAGGAGCGATGCCTCCACCTAAATTTTTTATAAGAGAACCCACCATGATGTCGGCACCAATTTCACAAGGCTCTTTATCACTTACAAATTCACAATAGCAGTTATCGACCATTATAATTACGTCACTATCGATACTTTTAATCTTGGAAATAATTCTTTCAACTTTATCTATAGTTAAACTGTTTCTAGTCGAATAACCTCTCGATCTTTGTATATGTATTAGTTTATATTTTTTATTCTTAATTGCATCTATAATTTTGTCATCGTCAAAATCATCATTTACCAAATCGATTTGCTCATATTTTATTCCAAATGATGCTAATGACGAATTGTTTGGGGTAATTCCAATAACTTCCTTTAGTGTATCGTATGGTTCACCACTTATTGCAAGCATTGTATCATTTGGCCTTAATAAGGCAAAAAGAGTAACATTTAATGCGTGAGAGCCCGATATAAACTGGTTTCTAACAAGAGCATCTTCACTTCCTAACACATATGCAAAAACTTTCTCTATTGCATCTCTTCCTAAGTCTCCATATCCATATCCTGTTGTTGAATTGAAGTGCGATTCACTTATTTTATTTATGTGAAAAGCTTCTAATACTTTTTTACTATTATTATATGCATGTCTTTCTATTTCATTAAATATGGGTGTCAATTCTTTTTCTGCTTCACTTATTAATTTTTCTATATTCATAATCTTCCTCCATCTACTGAAATAATGCTACCATTTATATAGGAGGCATCATCGCTCGCAAGAAATATTATAGTTTTTGCAATTTCTTCTGGCATAGCGAATCTTTTAAGAGCAATTTTATTGATTTCCGATTCCCTAAAGTTAGGGTTCATGTCTTCTGTCTTAGTGGTTTCAATCCAACCAGGAGCAATTGCATTAACTCTAACTTGGGGTGAAAAAGCCTTCATTAAGTTCTTAGTCATATTAATTAAAGCTGCCTTTGATGCATCGTAATCTACACTCTCTGGATACATAGAATCTATGCCATTAGAAGATGCAACATTGATAATATTTCCCTTGGACTTTGACAGCAATTTATATGCATACTTACTCATTAAGAAAGGACCGACAAGATTAACTTCTAGCGTTTTTACAAACTCATCTTTAGTATGTTCTAATATATCACAGTCATTATTATATGCAGCATTATTGACAAGACAATCTAACGATTCGATTCCATCAAATAATGCTATAATATCGTTTTCCCTTTGTAGATCTAATCTCTTACATTCGATATTAATGTCATAATTGGATTTTATTGACTCTATAATCTTTTTTGCTTTTACTTCATTTGAAATGAAAGTAAATATAATATCGTAACCGGCTTTAGCGAATTCCTCAATAGTCTTAATTCCTAAACTAGATGTACCGCCAGTTATAAGTGCCTTTTTTTTCATATACATCACCACTAATGGTATTATACCAAAAAAATAAGAAATAGAGAATTGTTCTACTTCTTATTTATTTTAATTCTTTCCATTTCCATTCCGTAACTTCTTCGATGTCCACTCCTCTTTGAATAATTGTATCTTTGTGTTT
>CACYEG010000121.1 GCA_902773365.1 uncultured Erysipelotrichaceae bacterium | reverse complement strand
ACAATCAATTTTGGCTTTAAACTGTTTTCAGTAATTAGCGCAGTATTCTTATCATATAGTGTCTTTAATGCTTCATTGACATTATCGTTTTTTATTATAACGGCAGTACGGTTATATTTTAGTTCAAGTCGATTCAATTCCTTTTTGACATCGATCAATGTACCTGTTTTTTCTAAAACTGGTATTCCTGATGGTTTCCTTATAGACTTTATATCATCTATATTCAATATTTTATTGGAGTATTCGATTATTTCATAACTAGAACGATATGTCTTTTTAAGTTCAATGTATTTTGCAGTTGTAAAAATGCTGTTAATATCCAAAAGATTAGAATATTTAAAGTATTCATTAATTGACTGATGCGTATCACCCAATAAAGTAAATTGAGCACTAGAAAATACTTTCTTAATGATTTTTAAAAGAAAATATGGATAGTCTTGTACTTCATCAATCACTACATGTTTAATATGTGCAGTATTTGGATAACCATTTACTTCAAAATTGATGTATAAAGCACTTATATAAGATATAAAAGAGTCTGGTGTATTTTCTTTTGTAATCAATTTATATAAATCAATCGGATTATTAGGAATATTTAATATTTTTTTAATATTCTCCTTTAGTTTAAGAGAATTTTTTTCATATGATATGTCATATATATCACATATTTTTTCAACTAGATAATCAATTCTATCGCTTATCGAAGATAATCTATTATTTTTCTTAAAAATGCAATTCAACTCATCACTTGTTATAAATTTTTTCTTAAGGCCTAATTTACTTTTAAATTTTAAAGTGTTAAAAAAGTTTTGTAATAAATTATTAAGTTCATCGATGTAAGATTTTTCATATTTTTTCTTTGCATACTTATTATAAGTGTCATCATTTTCGATGTATGGAATATATTTTTTAATAAAATCGTCGATAGTAATAGTTGGTACTGCTTCTTCTCCTAAATCTGGTAATATATCGGATATATAATTTGTAAAAACATCACTAGGAGAAATTATCAAAATATTTTTATTAGTTATTTTTTTATCATTATAAAGAAGGTATGCAATGCGGTGCATGGCAACACTTGTCTTACCTGACCCAGCAACGCCTTCTATTATTAAATCACTCTTTTTAGAATAACGAATTATATCGTTTTGTTCTTTTTGAATGGTGCTAACAATATTTTTCATTTTATCTGTATTATTAGTCAAAAGTGCATTCTGAAGTAGTTCGTCTTCTATAGTTACATCCGTATTAAATGCTTCCAAAAGTCGGCCAGATTCAATTTTAAATTGTCTTTTATTAATGTTTTCTCCTCTGATAACTCCAGATGGCGTTTCATACTTAGATGGGCCTATATCATAATTATAGTAAATATTTGAGATTGGTGCTCTCCAATCATATGCAAAGTTTTTTCCATCTTTTTCTATGCCGGTTAATCCAATATATATATCGCTATACTCATTGTCATGTTTAAATGTCACTTTACCGAAGTATGGAGAATATAGACTTCTAAAAAGTTTAGTAATTTTATTTTGATTTTCATTTATTATATTTGTTTTTAAATCCTCTTCATCCATCGTTGTAAATGCTTCAACTCCAGAATATTCGTTCTTATTTTGCCATAGATGCCTTTTACTATTTACGATATCTTTTTTATTCTTTATTTGCTGAGTTTCTTTTTCCTTGATTATCTCTTTAGTTGCATCTAAAGTTTTATTTAAATGCTCTAATTCTAAAGATAATTCTTCCTTAGTTAAATTCATAAAATCACCTTCTAAATGCTATATGGATTAAAGTCTATTTCCAAGTATGTACTCTTATGATTTATATACATTTCATCTATCTCTTTTAAAACCGCTAATAAGTGTTCGTCAAATCTATATTTAATCACTATTTGAAAACGATAAATATTATTCATTTTAAATATTCCTGCAGTTGTTGGACCTAATATAATTGTTTCACTAGATAAATATTTTTTTAAATATGCAGCAACTTTAGATGATTCGATGCTGGCATCTTCATATACTCTTGAGCACACTTTGATACCTACTAAATAATAGTATGGAGGATATTTAAGAGCTTTTCTTATGCTCATTTCGTATTGATAATTTTTTAAAAATGTTCCACTTTTAACCATCTTTAAAGTAAAGTTATCTGGATTATAAGTTTGTATGACTACTTCGCTAGTAAGTCCTGCTCGTCCTGCTCGCCCTGCAACTTGATTTAACAAAGCAAAAGTCTTTTCAGCGCTTCTAAAGTCCGGTATGGAAAGTGATGCATCGGCACTTATTATTCCAACTAGACTAACTTTAGGAAAATCCAATCCTTTACTAATCATCTGAGTTCCCAAAAGGATGTTGTATTTTTCTTTTTTGAAGTCTTTAATAATTCGCTCGTGACTTCCTTTTTTTCCAGTTGTATCTGCATCCATTCGAATGACCTTTGCATTTTTGAAAGTATCATTAATCATGTTTTCTAATTTTTCTGTACCTAATCCAAAATCTCTTATGTCGCCTTCTTTGCATTCTGGACATTTATCTGGTTTACTAATAAAGTATCCACAGTAATGACACCTTAGTGAATTAGAAGTCTTGTGATACGTAAGTGTTATATCACAATTTGGGCATTTGAATGTATGTCCACACGCATCACAATTAACAAGTGTAGCATATCCTCTTCTATTTAATAAAAGTATAACCTGTTCATTCTTGTTTAAAGTTTCATCTATCTTGTTTTTTAAATATTCACTAATTATTGTATTGCGCTTTTTAGCTTCTTTTTGCATGTCTACGATTTTAATTTCTGGCAAAGGTGAATTGTTAATTCTTTTAGGAAGCGTTATCAACTTATATACGCCTTTTAGTGCTCTTGCATACGTTTCGTATGTTGGCGTTGCACTTCCCAAAACTAAAGGCGCATTATTATAGGCACTTCTATATTTTGCAATATCTAATGCATTATAGCGTGGAGTGCTATCTTGCTTATAAGACTCAGATTGCTCTTCATCAATGATTATGATACCAATGTTTTCAAGTGGCGCAAAGATTGCGCTTCTTGTTCCGACTACGATGTGCGCATCTTTTCTCAATATCTTTAAATATTCATCGTATTTTTCCCCGTTAGATAATGCACTATGTAAGATGGCAACGTCCCCACCAAATCTCGTATAAAAATTATCGACTATTTGAGCAGTTAAAGTAATTTCAGGTACAAGCATAACTGCAGTTTTGCCTCGTCTAACGACTTCTTCTATTAGTCGCATATATATTTCAGTTTTACCAGATCCAGTTACACCATGTAATAAAAATGTACTACTCTTACCAAAATCTTTAAGTATCTCATCATAAGCTTCTTTTTGTAGAGGTGAAAGAACGAGGTTGTTAGTTGATAATTCACTCCTTTTATCGATTCTATAAATTTCCACTTTTTCTTCTTTAATAAGACCCTTCTTCAATAGAGTTTGTACACTGCTTGAACTATATTTATTTTTTAAAATCCTATCTTCTTCTAAAAGGGATTCTAAGATTTCCTTCTGGGAGCTGTGTTTAACTTCATTAATATAAGTTTTTATAAAGTCTAATGGCATATTTTTAACTAAATATGTAGTCGTTTTTTGATAGTTTGATTTATTATCCTTGATTTTTAAACTAGTTGGCAGCATCGTTTGATACGCACTAATCAATGTACACAAATACGTTTCTTTCATGAATACGCCGAGACTTAACAATTCTTTATTTAGTACTAGAAAACTATCCGTTACAGCTATGATACTTTTTAGATTCCCTTGATTAGTGTCATTTTTAATTTTTGTTACAAAACCATTTATAGTATCATCACCAAGTCCAAATGGTACTGTTACTTTCATACCCGGCTTTATTATATTTTTTAAGTATTCAGGAATTATATATGTAAAAGTTCTATCTAAACTTTTAACCTTGTATTCAATTAACACTTCTGCATACATAGTACCACTCCTTAAAAGTAATATATCACAAAAGAAAATGTTTTTAAAGCACGAAAAAACGCCTATTGGCGAATTGTTAGTCTAACGCATCTTCGAGCAATCCTAGGCTAATAAAATATTCAGCGTTTAGATTATAATTTTGATCTTGATTTGTATCTATAAATGTAACAGTTATTTCATAATCGATAGTGTTTCCGCTACTTATAGATAAATTTGGATAAGCTTCTATATTACTAACTAGGCCTTCATAATAAGGGACAGGTTTACTTATCAATGTTACGTTATTAGTTACATCTTTTATCGAATAGATTAATTCATCATTTTTAAAACTGTT
>CACYEG010000120.1 GCA_902773365.1 uncultured Erysipelotrichaceae bacterium | reverse complement strand
CTACCGCAGTTGAGAATATTTGAGACTTACTTGCTGGTATTGTAGTATTTCTTGGAATTAATACTGTCATAACGTTACCCATAGTTTCTATACCTAGTGATAATGGAGTAACATCCAATAGTACTAAGTCATCTACTTCACCAGTTAATACTCCACCTTGAATAGCAGCACCCATAGCGACAACTTCATCTGGGTTAACGCTCTTATTAGGTTCTTTACCAAGTTCATCTTTAACTAGATTTTGGATATATGGTATACGCGTTGAACCACCAACTAATACTACTTGATCGATATCGCTTGCTTTCAACTTAGCTTCTTTAAGAGCATCTTTAACTGGCTTACGAGTAGATTCAAATAAATCATGACATAAGTCTTCGAATTTTGCACGAGTTAAATCTAACTCTAAGTGAAGAGGTCCATCAGATCCTTGAGAAATAAATGGAAGTGAAATGTGTGCAGTAGTCATACCACTTAAATCTTTCTTAGCTTTCTCTGCAGCATCTTTTAATCTTTGTAGAGCCATCTTATCTTTAGATAAATCGACACCATTTTCTTTTTTGAACGTATCTACTAGATAGTCCATAATCTTTTGGTCAAAGTCATCTCCACCTAGTGTATTATTACCACTAGTTGATTTAACTTCAAATACTCCATCGCCTAATTCAAGTATTGATACATCGAATGTACCACCACCTAGGTCATAAACTAGGATAGTTTGAGTTTTCTCTTGTTTATCGATACCATACGCAAGTGCTGCAGCAGTTGGTTCATTTATGATTCTCTCAACTTCAAGACCTGCAATTTTACCTGCATTCTTAGTTGCTTGTCTTTGAGCATCGTTAAAGTATGCTGGAACAGTAATAACTGCTTTTGTAACTTTTTCTCCTAGATAACTTTCAGCGTCACTCTTTAATTTCATAAGTATTTTGGCACTGATTTCTTCTGGAGTATACTTCTTACCATCTACTTCTACTTTTTCATTAGTACCCATCTTTCTTTTAATTGAGTAAATGGTGTTATTTGGATTAGATATAGCGCCACGCTTAGCAACAGCACCTACTGTTTCTTCTCCATTTTTAATTAACACTACAGAAGGTGTAGTTCTTTCTCCTTCTGGGTTAACGATTACGTGAGGTTCTCCTCCCTCTAATACAGATACACAACTATTAGTTGTACCTAAGTCAATTCCTATTATTTTACTCATATTTATCAATTCCTTTCTTAAATTAACTTTTTCTTTTTACTTTCTATTTTTTGTAATTCAAATTTATATTCTTGTGTTACTTTTGGGTATTTTTCTTTGTTTACTTTACCTAAAAAGTCATCTAGAGGTCTCGTCCAAAGAGGACTATCTTCATATAGACCCCTATACACTACGATTTTCTCAAGTGTATTTGAGTCTAGTGCAATATCTTCGACGATATATAAGTCACCTTTGAAGTGCTTATATATTCCCTTAACTTTTACTTCTCTTGGCATGCTTATTCTCCATCGTTTATTTTGACCATTGCAGAACGCAACAACTTATCTTTATACATGTAACCTTTTTGTAGAACCTCTATTACTACATTTGAATCATACTCATCGCTGTGTTCTACAAGAAGCGCTTCACTTGTAGTTGGATCAAAAGGTTTACCGAATACTTCTATTTCTGTAACTTCATTTGCTCTTAATATCTCGAGCATGTTCGTATACATCATTTTGAATCCTTGCAAGTACTTATTAGCTTCCTCACTGATATCTTCATTTGATAAAGCTCGTTCAAAATTATCTACGATCTCTATAAATTTCTTTAAAATATCCTCATTACAGTATTTAAATCTTAGAGATGTTTCTTCTTCTTTTCTTCTTTTGAAGTTCATCATTTCTGCTTGAATACGAATGCATTTATCGTTTGCTTCGCTAAGTTGTGCTTTTAATTCTTCAATTTCTTTATCATTATGTTTAGATTTTTTCTTTTCTTCTTTTTCTTCACATGTAGAACATTTGCACTCTTTACCAGGTTCACACTCGCAATTTTCACATGTGCAGTTTTCACACTCACAATTCTCGCATTTGCATTTTTCTTCTTTATCTTTCTTCATAACATCACCTTTCTATCTGACTCTTAATGAAATTAAGTAGCGTTACAACTTTGTCATATTCCATTCTGGTTGGACCGATTATCGCAATAGTTCCTTCTTCTCCACCAGCTTGGTAGCTCATCTTAACGACTGTGACATCCTTATCAAATTCGCTTTCTTCTCCAATATAGATATTTATTCCTTCGTCGTTAGATTCGATCTTTTTAACTATTTCATAATCTTCTAGTTTACCCATTATGTTTTTAATTTTATCTACCGATTCAAATTCAGGTTGCTTTAGCATGTTTGTTCTTCCTCCGAAGAAAACATTTGAATTTTTTTCGGTAAATTCGTTAAATACATTTTGGAACATGCTATAAACGCTTTCATATTCCTTAATAATCGCCGCTATACGAGGTTTTATTTCAAATTCCATTTTGCTTGTTACATCTTTAATAGGTGTTCCTATTAAATATTTGTTAATTATTTCTGAAGTTTTCACGACCTCAGCAACATTCACACCAACTGGTATGACAATCTGTTTATTTTCGACGTGTCCATTAGATACTACTACAAGTGCCACAACTTTTCTTTCATCAATTGGAATGATGTTTAACTGTTTTAAAGTATTCCAATCGGAGTCTTTACCTAAAACAATACTTGTATAATTAGTAATGTCACTAATTATATTCATACATTCCTTAATTGCATCCGATAAAGCTAGCTCGCTATTGGAAAAAATCGTTTGAAGCTTCAGAATATCTTCTCCATTGAGCTCTTTTGGTTTCATTATATTATCTACATAATATTTATACCCCGCACTTGAAGGAACTCTGCCACTCGACGTATGAGTTTTTTCAAGAAATCCTAATTCTTCAAGTTCGCTCATTTCGTTTCTAATAGTAGCAGATGAAACTTTAAGCTTATTAACTAAAGCTTTTGATCCAACTGGTCGAGCATCCTTTATGTATGACTCAACTATTTCTTTCAGAAGCTTTTCCTGTCTAGAGTTCAAACATATCACCTCGTTAGCACTCTTTTTTCTTCAGTGCTAAGATAATTATATGCTTAAAGTTAGCACTTGTCAACTATATTTGCTAATTTTTTTTATTTTATTACCATTTTATTTTTGTGTGAAGTATTAAAACGAGTCTCAAACCCTTTTAAATTTTCTACACCATTCGCAGATACATTAATTACCAAATTTTCTATCGAATAAAGCCCCATTATATCGTTTACCCTATCTTCAATTTTTGATGCGAGTGCTTCATCTATATCTTCTTTTAAATATACATATAATGTTTTTCTTTTATATACGATGTTCATTATAATCACCATCTTTATAATATAAAAAAGCATGGATCTTTTCCATGCTTTCGACATAACTAGACAAAATCATCTATTGAATACAATTAACTCGTGTACCGCTCTAGTTGCAGAAACATAAAATAAATTTTTTTCTTTAGAAGTAAATTTATTATTTGGGTCCGCATAGATTATGACTGCATCAAACTCTAAGCCTTTTATCTCACTGATAGGAACAATCAATTTTGGCTTTAAACTGTTTTCAGTAATTAGCGCAGTATTCTTATCATATAGTGTCTTTAATGCTTCATTGACATTATCG
>CACYEG010000119.1 GCA_902773365.1 uncultured Erysipelotrichaceae bacterium | reverse complement strand
TTCATGTTAGTGCTCCTTATTAAAATTTTGTATTTCATCATGTAATATGTCTAAAAAAGCTGCTAAGTGTTCTCCGTCAAAATATCCATGATGAAATTTAATCGTCAAATTCATAGTAGATTTACCCTTTTCCGTTTTTATCTTATCCCATATAAATTCTTGCGTATGATCAGACGCATCAAAGGGTGGAAAAAGTGCACTTGTTTCAAACCACGGTTCACAATTACACCATATTACTCCTGCGCTTGAAAGCGTTATATCTTTTTGCTCCTTTAAAAACATTTTGTGTCTCATCTCAAATTCACTAAGAAAATCTTTTAGATTATCTTTCATTTCACATTCGAAGAAACCCATAACATGATTATTTAGTGGCTCAGTAAATCCTATGTTCATTTTATCATATAGGTAAAACTTTTCATTTTCGCATCTAACGCGCATTTCATAGATCTTATTAGCAGATTTTACTAATACCCACGCTATAGTTGCATAATGGTGTCTATTTACTTTGCAATAGTTTGCGACATTAGTTATGTCTAAAGGTATAGTTAGTACTGTAAATGGGCATGTCATATTATCAAAATATTCAAAGACTTGCTTTCTTTTATAATTGATTATTTCTTGTTTTTCATTCATGGTAGTTACCTCGTTTATTATATATTTATACTATAACTCATATTCCTTTATTTCTGTATTCTTTAACCCTAAACTCAATAAATGACCATCTTCCGGTATTCCATTAAAATATACATAAAATGCTTTTGATATTCCGCTATGCGCAACTATTAACACACTTTTATAATCCTTAGTTTTAAGTTCATCTAAGAATTCTTTTACGCGATTACATAAGTCAGGAATATTTTCTTCAGTTCCATATCTTTTGTCAGTATAATAATTCCAATATTCTTCTCTATCTGTAACATTAACTGATTTTCCTTCTAAAGAACCAGGACTTCTTTCTACTAATCTTTCATCAGTAATTATATCTTTATTATTAGCATTAATAACTTTAGCAGTGTGTAAAGCTCTAACTAATGGAGACGATATTACTATATCATAATCAATATCTTTTATTTTCTTACTTAAGTCTTCTGCTTGTTTAATTCCTGTTTCATTTATGTCTTCATCAACAAAATTATATCTACCTATTACATTAGATTCACATTGGCCATGTCTTACCAAGTATAATTTCATACATTCCTCCGAGCCTCTATTTTGTTTCGCTTTCTATCCAATTAAGATAATCATCAGATCCGTCTACAATATCATAGACTACTAATTCAGGAGTTTGATAACTGTGGTTTTCTAATATGAAACTTTCTATTTTCTTATACAAAGATTTTTTAGTCTTCATTTGGACTAAAAATTCATCAGTATGTTCTACTTTACCTTGCCACTGATATGAACTCTCAATAGCACTAAGTTGACAACATGCAACTAGTCTTTTTTCTAAAAGTTGGTCTATTATTTTATTTGCTTCCTCACGACTATCAAAAGTTGTAGCAATTGTTATATATTTATTCATGCCTTTCATCTCCTATAATAACTCTTTGCGTTAGCACAAGTCTTTATCTTTTCTTAATTCATCTATTATTCTATCATATGGAAATTTATTTCCAGGATCCTTCGTTCTTACGATTGGGGCAACTTCATCGTGACCTATTATGTGTTCTCTATCGATTATAAAATCATAGTCATATTTATCTTTTAAATACTTTATGATAGTTTTCATAACACCTATAGTTGCATTGAACTGTTCTTCAGTTAAACTTCCATCAAAGCTTTCGTGTTCAATTGAGAACGTATAATAATTTGCATTATCTTTTGTGTCCCTTACAAGTTTAGAAGTAGAAAATCTATAATACACATCACTTGTATCACTTAGCGAAGTCCCATTTCCCCAAGATGAATCATCTAATGATACTATTTCTTTAACCAATCCATCTCTTCTAATCAAAAAGTGCGCTGATCCATCAGAAGACTTATCATAAAACTTCTTTAGGGCAATTCCATATGTATTGTTGATATGACACACTATAATAGAAGGTATGTGACCATTATGCCCCTTAATACAGTTGTTACTAAAACCATTTTGTTCCTCTACTGTATAATCTTCTCTGTGTACCGCTTCATCTAGTACAGCATGGAAATTATCTTTATCTATTATAACGTTCATATTACTTTCAATTAACTCTTTCATCGTATTAAAAAGGTGCTCACTATACAAACCCAATATGACAAAATAATAGTAAAGAGCCTTTATGGTAAATCTTATATCGCCTAATTCTATTAATTTATCGATTATTCTTATCCTTACTTCATCACTTAAATAATCTATATCATATAGAACGTAATATAGATAACCAGGATTATCATTTTCTTTAAGTATATAATCTATAAATAGAGAATAATTACCTATCTTAAATTCTCTTAGCATGAATCTGATATACCTTAAATTGTGTGTGTCTAAAATAAGCTTGCTTATATTTTCTATATCTTCGCCACTAGTAAAATGTAAATATAGATACAACAGTCTAGCATCTTTACTTTCAATAATATTCGTTTTTAATTTTTCTTTTTGTTCGTTTGTAAGTGTTTTATAATCTACTAATTCATCAATCATATTAACCTCTTTGCGTATTTCTATTACTTATCAAACAGTTGGATATAACCCATCTCTATGAATCTCATAACTTCATCATAACATCCAATTTTTTTAC
>CACYEG010000118.1 GCA_902773365.1 uncultured Erysipelotrichaceae bacterium | reverse complement strand
TATTCAACTCAAATATCTAAAGATGATCTTTCTAGACTAGAAGGATCCATATCCCATATACATTGTGATTCTTATTTTGAATTAAATACTGCAACAAATGGCTTAAGAAAAATACTTTTTGCAGTCATAGAAAGAAAAAATGTTGTTCCCTCTGCAGAAAATATTAGAAATGGTATCAAGGAAAGAAAAGAAAAGAAAAATGAGGAGGAAAGAAAGATAGAAAATAGTCTTAACTCATTCTTTTCTAAAACGTTTCCAGATAAACTAAAAGAAGCTCTTTCTAATGGAATAAACAATAGTAGTTTTTTTATCTGTCCTTCGAAGCTATGGGGAGAGTTGTGTTATGAAGCTATTAGACAATGTGGCTTAAATCGACCTATAATTGAGCAATTGTTTAGTGATCATAGTGAACTAACTATAGAAAATTCTTGTGTAAATGACAATTTTAGCGACTTTATAGAATTCTATCTAAATAATTGGGATAAAGAGATTACTTACCACGCTGGACAAATATCATTTGGAAAAAGTAAACAGGAAATTCCTTATAATCAAAGACAAAAATATACATCTGTAATAAACAGATGGAGAGATTACCAAAGAGCTAAAAATGCCGATGATTCTCTTAAAAGTGAATTAAAGGTAGAAATTAAGGAATTGGCTAAATATAGATTTAAAGCTCTATTAGGTGAATCATTTAATAAAAGATCTGGTAGCGTCATTCCCATTAAACAAGAATTTACTTTAATAGATGTTCTATCGCATCTTGAAGAAGTACGCTTTAATCCATATAGGGGAGATACCCAATTGATAGCTTTTCAAAATATGTCTGTAATTAAAAAATATTTAAAATATATTGAGAAAGCGTTCAGAATTGAGTTTACTAATTTGTGTCAAACATACAAAATTCCATTTATGATACATTCAGGTGAAAATGATATTAAAGAGAAAGCTTATACTTTTGGTGAAGAAGGATTTTTTATATCTGAAGACTACATTTCTGGTATTTTTAACAGCATAGAAGCAGATGAAAACTTATCAAAGCAAAGATATAAATATGGTTACCAAAAACAGGCTGCCCTTAGCGCCATGTATCATATTAAAATGATAATAATTCGTTTTTTTAAAAAAATTAATGAGAATATATCTTTACATGACAATACATCTGAGCAATTTAGAATAAGTGTTGAAGCTGCAATTAAGGAAAATCATATTGAAACAGTTCCGACGAGATTACAAATAGTTTCAATATCAGTTTCTTCTAATAGCAGCGACAAAGATTTTTTATTAGCTTTTCTTGAAACAACTAATTATTTTGATAAAAACATTGATGGAGAAGGAAATGTTACTTTTTCAATTAAGTTTATGGATTTGGTATTTGCTTACTTTAACGAAATATCTGTTTTAGAGGATTATTTGACAAATAGTTTTGCAATAGAAAGTCAAAGAAGAGATTTTGATCCAGATAAGCAATATCCATCTTTATTTAAAAAATATAAAATACATAACTATAAGAATAGACCATAAGGGTCTATTTTTTGGATAATATTAGGTTTTAAAAGCTTTACATAAATTAAAAAGTGATGTATTATATAGCCTAAAGAAATGAGGTTATATTATGCCGTTTTGTACCTCCACAGAATCAGTTAGGCCAAGATCGAACGTGTTTGGACTACGTACTACAAGAAATCTTAAGAATGCATATTTGTATGCTTGCGATTTAATAGATATATGTTTAGATGCTGTAAGAGAAACTTTTAAATTTGAGTCTGATACTTGGAAATTTCCTGAAGATCATATGCCTGGTATGAGTTCAGAATTACAATGCAATCCTAAATATGATTTTATTATTGAGGAGTTAGTAGGAAAAAATGAAAGTTTAAATCATGCATTTGCCTATAAACATATAATTCGTGATTATTTAGCAAAAAATATAAAAAATGATACGTACTTTTCATATATTAAACCTGGTGACTGTGACTTAATAAAATTGCTAACTATCAATCCCGATGAAATCGAAGATAGTGACCTTAGAAAGACAATTGAAGAATTACAAAGTAAATATAAAAGAACAAAAGACCTCTATAATATTTGGATGTTACAATTTGATATACTATCTGCAAATATAGAACTTGAAAAGCTTATTGATATTACAGCAAGTGTAACAGGAATGTCTGAAGGAGAAAAAAAACGAATACTTTTTGGCGGCTACGGGCAACTTTTATCGAGAAGAGCAAGATTATTAGAATTTTTAAAAAATAATGTCAAAGTGCGCAATCGTTTTATACAAAAAACTCTAAAAGAACTTGAAAAATGCGTTAATTCTAATCAGATATCCTTTAACTGTCAAGTCGCTGATTTATTAAAAAAAATCATTAAATCACAAGAGGGTGCTGATTCATTATCTAGTAGCATTAACTACCATGAAATACGGGATAAAGTTATAGACTTTTTAAACGACCATTTAGTTGAATCTATGGAAGATTCAATTATTGAGCAAAGTAATTTGAGAAGTCAAAGCAAATGTTCATCATCGATATGTGATGAGCTGCTAAGAGTTGATTTATATAAATCAATTTCATATTGGTTAAATCAACAGGATAATTACGAATTAGAAGGCTTTGACTTTATAATTAATACAATACTTGAGTTATTGTCACATCCGCCTAAATGTACAAATTTTGAGGATGGATACGACGAAAAAGCAAGAGAACTTACTTTTCCATCGCCTATACTTAAAAGCTTTCAGCCATCTACACTGATTAACTTTACTGCCTTTATTGATTTTGCTGTTTATTATCAGAGAATGTCATTTAGATATAATAAAAATAATGACCAACTTTCCTGCGAACCACTTTCAAGAGGTGAGACTAATTTATTTGATCCAAAAGAACTCGAAAGAATGAAAACTTATACTAGTAAAGCAGAAAGTAAGAAAGATGGATATCCTTCTGAATCTGATAAATTGCAAGACATGGCTAATCACTATAAGCAATTAGAAGCATCCATTAATACTATGAGGAGTCTAACAAGGCTTGATAGTACGCCATATATAGCTAATTCAGATGTAAAAGAATTAGTTGAGTCTGTATTTAAAACGATGCTTGAAACTGCATTGAAAGTTCCAAATAATTATGTAGATATTAATATTGATATTAATTTGTCTATTAATGATATCTTGTCACATCGTGATCCAACAAAAATATCTATTAATGACCATGACCCTGAATTACTAGAATATCAAATCCGTATTGAGTTGTGTAGATTATGCAGTAGTAGATATATTCCATTTAGTTATTCAAATACTGATAAAACTATTAATGGTACTTATTATCATATTGGAAGTGAAACATTCTACTTAACGAGAAAACAAGTAGAAAGTTTACTTGTTAGTTTATCAGCAAACCCAATAAAATATGAAGTTGGTAAGCGCCATTCTTTGGGACAAATACAAACCACTTAATAGTTGTATTTAAACTAAAATAGACTCATAAGTCTATTTTTTTGGACTTTACTATATTTTTTTGATAAAATGATATCGGTGAAATTCATGAAGCAAGAAAATATTAGAAATTTTTCTATAATAGCGCATATAGATCACGGTAAATCGACTTTAGCAGATAGAAT
>CACYEG010000117.1 GCA_902773365.1 uncultured Erysipelotrichaceae bacterium | reverse complement strand
GTATACTCCGCATCAATATGGTTATCGTATACCCTCTTAACTGTACAAATAACTACTACTAAAAATATAATTATAAATGTAAATAGAATTAAGCTTTTACTACTTTGTTCCATAATAATCCTCTATAAACTTTTCTCTATACTCTAGAATGCTATCGTTCTTAATTGCTTCTCTTAATTCTTCGGTTAGATGAATTAAATAGCGAATGTTGTGTATCGATAGTAAAGTTTGTCCAAATGTCTCATCACACTTTATTAAGTGATGAATATAAGCTTTTGTATAATTTTTACATGCATAGCAATCACATACATCGCTTATAGGTGTAAAATCACTTTTGTATTGAGAATTTTTAATGTTAATTTTGCCATATTTAGTTAGTGCATTGCCGTGTCTTGCAAGTCTTGTTGGACTAACACAATCGAATATGTCTATTCCTCTTATGACATTTTCTACGATGTCGATTGGGTCTCCTACTCCCATTAGATATCTAACTTTATCTTCTGGCAAATGTTTTGTTGCGTACCCTACCATTTTATACATCGTCTCTTTATCTTCGCCGACACTAGTTCCACCGACTGTGTATCCATCAAAATTCATCTTTATGAGTTCCTTGGCACAGTATTCTCTTAAATCAGGGTATTCTCCACCTTGTACTACTCCAAATAATGATTGATCACTTCTTGTGTGAGCTTCTTTACCACGTTTTGCCCATTCTAGTGTACGCTTGACTGATTCTTCTACATATTTTCTATCTGCAGGCCACGCGACACACTCATCGAAACTAATTGCTATATCGCTTCCAAGAGCTTCTTGTATAGCAATAGATTTTTCTGGCGTAAGAAATAACTTATCGCCATTATATTGGTTTTTAAAGTATACTCCATCTGGTGTAATATCTTTCTTCTTAGCTAGTGAAAAAACTTGAAAGCCGCCAGAATCTGTCAATATTGGTCCATCGTAATTCATAAATTTATGTAATCCACCAGCAGAGCGAACAATATCTTCACCAGGTCTAAGCCACAAGTGGTATGTATTTGCTAAAATGATTCCAGAATTACAAGATGCAACTTGTTCTGGACTAAGTGTTTTAACCGTTGCTTGTGTACCTACAGGCATAAACATTGGAGTTTCATACACCTTATTTCCATATATTATCTCCCCAAGCCTTGCCTTAGTATGTGCTTCTGTCTTTTTTAATCTATATTCTACTTTCATAAATACACCTATTCAATAAACATCGCATCGCCAAATGAGAAGAATCTATATTTTTCTTCTACTGCATGATGGTAAGCTTCCATTATAAAGTCGCGTCCTGCGAACGCACTAACTAGCATAATTAGTGTGCTCTTAGGTAAATGGAAGTTTGTAAGAAGTGCATCGACTGCTTTAAAAGTATAACCTGGATAAATGAATATATCGGTATTGCCGCTAGATTCTCTAAATTCGCCATATTTAGATGCAATTGTCTCAAGAGTTCTTACACTAGTAGTACCAACTGCAACTACTCTTCCACCACTCTTTTTAGTTTCATTTAATATATTGGCTTCCTTGGCACCCATACTGTAATATTCTGAATGCATCTTGTGTTTAGTAATATCAGTCACATTGACTGGCCTAAAAGTACCAAGCCCGACATGTAATGTAATATGTACGACCTTTATTCCTTTTTTTTCTATCTCACTTAAGAATTCTTTGGTAAAATGTAGTCCTGCAGTAGGTGCCGCAGCACTACCAGGAAACTCAGCATACACTGTTTGATAACGAGATTGATCTTCAAGTTGCTTATGTATATAAGGAGGAAGTGGCATAGTACCTAATTTGTCCAATATTTCCATCAATATTCCGCTATAAAGTAGAGTTACATGGACTATACCTTCGTCTAATACTTCGTCTACTCTTGCTTTAAGTAAGCCTTCTCCAAAAGAAATAATTGTACCTTCATGTAACCTCTTAGCAGGCTTAGCTAGACACTCCCACTTGTTTTCTCCAAGTTCTTTTAATAATAGAAGTTCTATTTTAGCTAAAGTATCAACTTTCGCACCTATTAGTCTTGCAGGTATTACTTTAGTGTCATTAATTACAAGCGCATCCCCAGGATTTAAGTGTTCTATAATGTCCGTAAAAGTCTTATCTTCATATGTTTTCTTTTCTCTATTTAAAATTAATAATCTAGAAGCTGTTCTTTCCTTTAGAGGAGTTTGTGCAATTAGTTCTTCTGGTAAGTTATAGTTATATTCTTCTATGTTCATAGTTTTCACTTCCCTTTTTTGCTAGTTCGAGTATATCTCATTATAAAGATTTTGTAAATAATGTTTATTAATTATTTAAACCATGTTAAAATAAACCAGGAGGTAGTGAAAATGGAATTAATAGATCCAGTTATTTATGTTGAAAAATACGATGGATTAAAGATTATGAAAAGACTTGAAAGAGCATGTAGAACATGTTATCGTTCAGAAGGAACAATTACAGATGATTCGTATAAAAAATTAATAAAAAATTGTATTGCAAGAGGACATGAATCAGTTCTAGAACACGAAAAAATTACAATTAGATGTATTTGTGATATAGGTTTTTATAAAGACTTAACGAGGCATAGACTTGCTTCTTTCTCAAATGAAAGTACTAGATATTGTAATTATGGAAAAGATAAGTTTGACAATGAAATAAAAATAATTAAACCGTGTCATATTGATGAAGGCAGCGAATTATATAACATTTGGTATCATGCCATGGAAGCAATGGAAAAAGCATATTTAGAAATGAGTGAAAAAGGCGCTACTGTTGATCAGTTACGTATGCTGTTGCCACATAGCACAGCTGCAGAAATTACGATGAGTGCAAATATTAGAGAATGGAGACACATTTTAAGGTTAAGATGCTCTAAAATGACACACCCATCAATTAGACAATCATTGATTCCCCTATTGTTGAAGTTTAAGGAGGATATGCCTGAGTTATTCGACGATATTTCATATGATGAAGATTTTCCAAAAGATAAATATTCTAAGTTATTAACTCTTGAGGATTAAATGAATATAGGAATAGACCTTGATAACACCCTAGTAAATACACATAAAAAAATGTTAGATTATATTTACAGTGATGAAAAGAAAGAAGAATTATTAAATAATATCGATTCATTAACCAGCGGAAATACAAAGAATGAAATGGTTAAATACTTTTATAAAAAGTATGCTATTA
This sequence comes from uncultured Erysipelotrichaceae bacterium, assembly GCA_902773365.1. Classification (GTDB taxonomy): domain Bacteria; phylum Bacillota_I; class Bacilli_A; order RF39; family UBA660; genus RUG11867. Next base: position 1,770 of record CACYEG010000117.1, on the reverse strand, counting down.
AAATATTTGAGAATGCCGAGTTAATGGATGGTGCAAAAGATGCTTTAAACTACTTAGTGCAAAATAATTATAAAATTGTCATTATAACTTTAAGGGGAGATAAAGGATCAATGTTTAGTGGTTCAGAAACAACAACAATTGAGTATTTGAAAAAACATAACATCCCATACTCTAAAGTAATTTTTAATTCAAAAAACAAAGCTATCGTATGTAAAGAAGAGAAAATAGATATTATGTTGGATGATTCTTTAAGCGTTATTTCTAATATCAATAAAACTAAGACTGAAGCAATATTATTTAATTCAAATAGCAAACCCAATTATGGATGTAAACAAGTAACATCTTGGCAAGAATTTATCGAATTATTAAAAGAGATTAGATAATTAACTAATCTCTTTTAATTTTCTAATTCTAAGTACTACAAGGATAACTGCTATTGCAAAGCTTATTAGCGCTAATACATATGTAACAACACTATCAGCAGTCTGTGGGTTCTTTATTTCTTGATTGTTTACATCTATTATTTTTTTTGTAGTTTTCTCTAGCCCTACTATACCATACTTACTTAAGTGTGTTGTATTAAATAAGATATAGTCATCTTCCTCTTTTGTAGGTAGTAGCTCTACTTTATTATCGTCATCTATATAGATTATCTGATAATCGTTATATTTCTTTAACAAATCACTTAATTTGATTTTGATAGTGTACGTTCCGTTTTCCATTAGTACTATTTTATTATCTTTATCTAACATGTTAATATCATATAATTTGATTAGTATCTTGTCTGTTTTAGCTTGAATATTGCTGGATTGTTCATCCGTTATATCTTCTGTTATATCGTCGACATTCAAGTGATAGTTAGAATCAAAAGCAACTGTGGATTCAAATACTATATTGTTTGTTTGTGTTGTCGTAATATTCTCTACATTTTCTTCTTGAGGTTCTTCTGGTTTGGTACCAACTAAGTATGAACCTGTTTCAGTAAATGTTCTTGGTAAGTCTGTTCTTATATACTCTTCTGCCCAATCGCGCAATAATTGCGTTGGTATAAATACTGGATCTGATGCAGCTAAATAACCATTATCTATTGCCCAAGTGATTTCTAACTTTCTGCATTCAGCAGCCGACATATCTCTAGAACAGCCATCGTAGAAAATATCATTTAACTCCAAAATCGTAAACATATCTTCTATTGTATGAGGATAGGAATCCGCTGTTAATGAATCATCTTCTTGTGTATAACATTCTTCATTATTATGTCCAAAATAATAATAATCTTCGTCCATTTCATAGTTAGTTATAATATCTGTTTTAGCTATTCCACCTGGTAAAGAAAAGGTGCATTTACACGTTGAACCACCAACTACACATAAAGTGATTTTCTTTACTAAATATGGCGTAATAACATTATTATCTTCTGTAACAGTAAAATACCATTGATTAAAATATATTTCATCAGAGGTATTTTTCTTAATCACATTTACCGTATCTATTTGTAACGCACCTGTTCCATCAACAAATAATGGTACAGTAATACCATTATTAATAGTATTTGATAGAAGTGTTATTTTGTTTGCACCAGATACGTGTATTTTATAATCTTGATTCATAGAATTATGTATTGTAAAAGAATCTAATATGCTATTATTTAGGTATATTTCCTTATCTTTTATTTCAAAAAAATTATATTTTTGATTATTATTTATTGTTGCTAATGTTATAGTTACACAGTTTCCCCCTTTTTCACATATTGTAAAGAGACCGACATCT
>CACYEG010000116.1 GCA_902773365.1 uncultured Erysipelotrichaceae bacterium | reverse complement strand
TCTATCGAGGGACTCAGTCCTAGTATATCGATCGATCAGAAAACTACTAGTAAAAATCCTCGTAGTACTGTAGGTACTGTTACAGAAATACACGATTATTTGCGCCTTTTATTTGCGCGTATTGGAGTTCCATATTGTCCTGTTCATAATACGCCAATTAAAAGTCAAACAATCGATGAAATGGTTGATAAGATTCTTTCGTATAATGATGGAACAAAAATTGAAGTTATGGCACCAATAGTTAGAGGAGAAAAAGGTACACACAAAGACACTTTAGAAACATTAAGAAAAAGTGGCTATGCGAGAGTTAGAGTTAATGGCAAAGTATATGATTTGAGTGATGACATTACACTTAGTAAGAATAAAAAAGATACAATTGAAGTAATAGTCGATAGAATTGTAATTAGAGAAAGTGATAGAGCAAGACTTGCCGAAGCAATAGAACAAAGCACCAAATTAGCATCAGGTATGGTTTTAATTAATATCATAGGCGATAAAGAGATTTTAATGAGTGAAAACTACGCTTGTCCTATATGTGGTTTTTCTCTACCAAAATTAGAACCGAATATGTTTTCATTTAATAATCCATTTGGAGCGTGCCCAGATTGTAAAGGTTTAGGTATGAAACAAATGATAAATTTAAATCTTTTAATACCAGATAAGAATAAATCTATACTGGATGGGGCGATTAAAGGATTAAGTCTAGATTCAAATATAATGATGACACAATTGGAAACATGTGCCAAATATTATGGCATAGATTTAAATGAGCCAGTCGCTAATATGACCAAGGAAAAACTCGATATCATTTTGTATGGTAGTGACGTTCCATTAGAGTTTAACTATATAGCAAAAAATGGCAATACAAGAAATACGGTTGACTATTACGAAGGAATTGTAACCAATTTGGAAAGAAGATACCTAGAAACAAATAGTGCCTGGATTAGAGAATGGCTAGATATGTACATGATGGATATGGAGTGTCCTACTTGTCATGGTGCTAGATTAAAAAATGATGTTCTCGCCGTTAAAGTTGGCGGTAAAAGCATTTATGAAGTAAGTTTAATGAGTATTAAAAACTTGATACCGTTTTTTGAAAAGTTAAAATTAAATAACGAAGAGAAAAAGATTGCAGAGCTTTTACTAAAAGAAATAGAGAATAGACTAAATTTCTTAAAAAATGTAGGTCTAGATTATTTGACTCTAGCAAGGACAGCATCGACATTATCAGGTGGAGAACTACAGCGAATTAGACTTGCAACACAAATAGGGAGTAGACTTACAGGTGTCCTATATGTTCTAGATGAGCCTAGCATAGGACTACATCAAAGAGATAACGATAAGTTAATTGCATCACTTAAAGAAATGAGAGATCTAGGTAATACTTTAATAGTTGTAGAGCACGACGAAGATACAATGAGAGCAGCTGATTATTTGGTCGATGTAGGACCAGGTGCAGGTGAAAATGGTGGCTATATTGTTGCACACGGTACTCCGGAAGAAGTAATGAAAAATAAGAATAGTCTTACAGGTAAGTATTTAACTGGTGAGTTAAAAATAGAAGTACCAAAAAAAAGACGAAAAGGCAATGGAAAATTTTTGGAAATTAAAGGCGCAAAAGAAAATAATTTAAAAAATATCAATGTCAAAATACCTTTAGGAGAGTTTGTTTGTGTTACAGGTGTTTCAGGAAGTGGTAAAAGTTCACTAGTAGATGAAATTATATATAAAGCTCTAATGAAATCAGTCTATAATTCCAAGGTAGAACCAGGTAAATATAAGAGCATAAAAGGGCTTGAATATATAGATAAAGTCGTTCAAATTAGCCAAGATCCAATAGGCCGAACTCCTAGAAGTAATCCTGCAACTTACGTTGGATTGTTTGACGATATTAGAGACTTGTTCGCTGAAATGAAAGAATCAAAAATAAGAGGATTTGACAAAAGTAGATTCTCATTTAATGTCAAAGGTGGTAGGTGTGAAGCTTGCTGGGGGGATGGCGTAAAAAAAATAGAAATGCACTTTTTGCCAGATGTATATGTTCCATGTGACGTATGTGGTGGAAAGAGATATAATAAAGAAACTCTAGAAGTTAAGTTTAAAGGGAAAAGTATATATGATGTCTTAGAAATGCGTGTAAGCGAAGCTTATGATTTCTTTGAAGCATTTCCTAAAATCAGAACAAAATTAAAGATGTTAATCGATGTTGGACTTTCATATATCAAGTTAGGACAAAGCGCTCCAACATTATCTGGTGGTGAGGCAGGAAGAATAAAGCTTGCTAAAGAACTACAAAAGAAACCTACTGGGAAGTCCATGTTCATATTAGACGAACCAACTACAGGTCTCCATACAGACGATATAAAAAGACTATTAGTAATATTAAATAGAATAGTAGATAATGGTGATACTGTATTAGTAATAGAACATAATTTAGACGTGATTAAAGTGGCGGATCATATCATAGACTTAGGTCCTGAAGGAGGAGATACTGGTGGAGAAATTATCGCCACAGGTACTCCTGAAGACATATGTAAAGTGAAAGAATCATATACGGGAGAATACTTAAAAAAAGTATTAAAAAAATAGAAACTGTATTTTAGCAGTTTCTATTTTTATATTCTTGTTCTAATTTTTTTGTTAAAAATGAATAATAATCAAAATTTATTTTTTGTTCTTGATATTTATATATATTTTCAACATCGATGATTATTAGTTCACCATTTTTATTTTTTCTAAC
>CACYEG010000115.1 GCA_902773365.1 uncultured Erysipelotrichaceae bacterium | reverse complement strand
GCTGATATAAGTTCATATAGTTTAGATTCTTGCAACTTTTGCATTATAGCTTGTCCATCTTCTTCAGTTAACTCATTACTCTTAACTACATTCGTTTTGTCGATATTCTCAACAGATGATATAGCAGTGTACTTACTAGATGCACTAACACTTATTGTGCCCATTTGACTAGATGTAATACTGAATTTTACATCTGTTTTGTTATTATTATTTTTAACTGTTATAGACCCATTTGCAATAGAAGTTCCATCTTGTCTAACATTATAAGTAACTTCATCTTTATTTATCTTACCATCGATTGAAATGCCATTAAATGATACATCATATTCTTTATCATTTAATTTAAAAGTAATATCAAAGTCTTCATCTATTTCATCAGGAGTTACTAGTCCACTACCGAATAATCTTTCTACTTCTTCTTTGCCACCCATTGTTGTTACAAACTCACTATCAGACTTTAATGTATTTAGTAAATTGGCGAGTCTACTATCTAATTCTTTAATACTTACTTTCCAAATATAGTAACCATTTTCATTAGAGCACTCATCTTCTTTAACAATTTTGACCATTTCTCTTTTTAAAACTTTTTCAATAGTTTTATAGTCATACTTCTTTTCTAGAGTTTCCGTTAGTTGACTAAAATCGGCATCACTTGTTTCAATATATTTATCTAATATACCGGGAAGAGATACATAAGCTAAATTTTTATCTAATTCAGCAAAAACATTGGCTTTTAATAAATCTTCACTTTGATATTTAGAATCTAATTTAATAGAAGCTAAATGATTAGTTTTATCAATTTGAATCACAGAACTTAAACTAATGTTATTGATTAAATCTCGATATTCTTTAGGAATTACGCTATCATCAGTTTCGACATTCAAACTTAATGAAACGTCATATTGATAGGCATTATCGGTATGTATATTACCAAATAGGTTTCCTATCCCCTTTTCTATGGCAGTTTGATAAACTTTATGAGAAATATTACCAAAGAAATTTAAATATACATATACACCTGCAACAAGAGCTACTAGAATTACTATAATTGCAATTAAAATACCATTTTTGCTCTTCGACTTTTTAGTACTCTCTACATTAGTACTTGTTTCGAGATTTTGTGTTGGAGTACTCATTACATTTATATCTGGTTGTATTGTCGTATTAGACATATCGCCAAAGGAATTGGTTTGTTCTGGTTCACTAGTAAATGAACTCACCGTATTTTGTGCTGGTTCATTTACAATTGGAGCACTCTCTACACTTGGAATTACACTTTCGTTCATTTTTGGTATGCTATCTTGCATAACTGGTTCCTGAGGAAAATTATTTGTTGTTTCAGGATTAACAACATTTGGATTATTTAATGATGTACCGTTAAAATCGTTATTATTTGTACTATCACTATTCATTTCAACACCTCTTTACTATAAAAATATTAACATTTATGTAGATAATTGTCAATTAAATAAAATTTAAAATAAAAACTAGATAAAATTTAAAATAAAAACTAGATAAATCTAGTTTTCATCTTCAATAGCCTCTTGCCAACTCCAAAGTTTAAACTTATAAAAAAGTTTAAATTCTTTTTTTTCTACTTTTACAATTTTATTATCACTTGTTGATTTCGAAGATGAATGATAAGTCATACTTACACTGTATCCGATACCTTGATATTCCATGTCTAATGTTTCGCCTGGCATAATACAGTCAAGACAATATTTTGTTCGGTCCAAAATAATAATTGGTCTAGCATTTGGTTCTACTTTAAGTCTTATTGCTTCTTCAATTAAAAGTGTCATAAATAGTGCAATAACAACAAAAATAAATTTAAATATAAACTTCATAATACCACCTAATTAAATGGAGTTAAATCCATGACTGCCTCATTTGGTTTAATTATAGCATCTTCATTATCTATATCGACTAACTTATATTTGGTATTACCCATACCAATTTCGTGCATGTATGATAATTGTCTCAATCCATGACGAGTTTCGATTCTCTCAACTAAATCGTGATTTTCTTCTTTTTTCATCGCATAGACCAAATCTACACAAGCAGTATCTAATGCACAGATATCTTTAGACGCAAGGATTCCGACATTCGGCGTTACTACTGGAGCTGCATGTGTTCCCTCGCAATCACAAGATACACTCATATTTCTCATGACATTTACAAAAGTTATTTTATATTTAAAATGATCGAGTACAGCTTTTGTACTTTCT
>CACYEG010000114.1 GCA_902773365.1 uncultured Erysipelotrichaceae bacterium | reverse complement strand
ATTCATTATTATGGTTATTTTTGGAAAATTCTGACTTTTCATATGGTTCTTTTTTATGATTTATTGCCATACCTATTACAAATATTACCGACAATATATACATCCAAATTAAAAGAATTGCTATATTAGATAATCCACTAAAATATAGACTATAATTTGCAAAATGACTCGCATAATATAAGTATACTTCAGTTGATACAATCCAACCGATTGATGTAAAAAGCGCCCCAGGGTTGACATGCTTACTCTCTATTGGTTTATCTGGCGCCACCGTGTAAATTATTTTAATAAATATAAAAATAATAAGCCAAGATAGAGGTAATCTTAATATATTTATTATATTATAAACTTTACTATACCCTGTTATTTGTTCTATTAAAGATAATATAAAATTGCCGAATACAGGTACTAAAAAGATAAATAAGAAAAGAAACACTACAATAAATACCATAATAATACTTTTTAATCTTCTTCTTAAAACAGACTGGCTCTTAATTCCATATACACTATTTGCAGTAACAATTATCGAATTTGTTCCATTACTTACAAAGTATGTGCAGATAATAAATAATACTATTATTCCAAGGTGAAATTCATTTGTCTCCAAAACAGGAGTCAATAGGTTCATTATATTTGAATTTATATTCCAATTGAAATAAGCAGCCATATCGTCTAAAGATAAAGAAAAAAAGGATGCCGCATAACTTACTATGGTTATAGCTGGAACTAATGACATTATAAAGAAGTATGCCAGTTGTCCTGGCAATACTTCCATTTCCGGCCTTTTTAATATTTCCCCGAGATTTTTTAAAAAACTTTTAAATTTTTTCATCCTTTATCTCACCATTTGTTAGTTCTTTATTCTTTTTCATTATTTCCGTAGCTTCATTAATAGCATCGTCTATTAGTTTTAAGTCGTCTTCTATCATACTAAATCCAATAGCGGCTCCTTTGTCATGAGGAAGATTTTTAAATTCTTTATTTATTTTCTTGATATAGCTCAACACTTGTTTTTCGCTATATCCTACCATATAGATAGTAAACTCATTCCCATCTGTTCTTATTATTTCGGTATTGTCAAGTTGTGTTTTGATTAAAATATTGGCTAGTGCTTGAATTTGCTTATCACCTTCGTGGTATCCGTATGTATCATTAATAAACTGAATACCATTTAAATCAACTACTACAACTGCTTGTGGATAAATTGTATTTTGATTCCACTTTGATATATTTTCAGATAAGAAATTACGATTCTTTAAGGATGTTAACATATCTATATATTTCATTTTATCAGCTTTTTTTATTCTTTTTTTAATATGAACCTTTTTGCCAAATTTATATGTTACATATGCAACTAGCGATATAAATAAAACTATCAATAAAGCATATTTAGCAATCCCATAGATTAATTTACCTGATTTTACAGTATCTTCATAGTTGTCTAATCCACTATATAAAACACTTTCTCTATCAATATAATTAAGATAGTAAGTAAATAATCTATTAAACATAGTATCATTATTTGACAAGAAATTATACACACGGGCAGTATTAATTCTAAATCTTTCATTAATAAATGAGTGGTCAGATTTATATATAAGATATTCCATTCTATCCATCGCAACAATACCATTTGATTTAAATATTTTTTTTAATTCGCTTGCTTTAGTATATGTTAATGTATTAACTCCCAATCCTTTTAGATATTTTTCTACTATACTATCTTTTTTAGCATATACACTATCGTCGATTGCATTAACTGAATTATATATTCTCGAGTCTTTATTAGACATAACGAAGCTTATATCTACTGTATATGTCGAATCGATCTTAGCATATTTTGTATCTAAACCGTAATAATCTATCAACAAATCGACATTTCCGTTTTTAATATTAGAGTATAATTTAGAAAGGCTACTATAGCTTTTATATTTAAATGAAATATTACTGAATTTAGAAAATGCATTAAGGTATTGATACATTATTCCACCATATGTTCCGCTCGACTTGACATCATACGGTGCGTTTTCAACAAAGCCATAAGTATATTCTTTACTATCTATAACGTCGAGTTCCTTCTCAGTAATCTTTAAACTTGTTGTAAACAACTTATATTCATTAGAATATAATGCAGATTCTAGGTTATCCATAGTCCATGTATTTATATACTTTTTAAGTATAGAATTTAATATTTCATCAGAAGACTTTTTCATATAGTAATAATCTTTTATATCGCTAAAATGATACACAATACTATATAAATTATCTAAAACAAAATCAATATATTCTATTCTTGGAACTAGTATATATTTAACTTCATCATTTTTAAGAGCATCTTTTAATTCAGTATCTAACTCATAATTTTTAATAGTCAACGATGCATTCCCAATATATTTATTGATAAGCGATAGATCTCTATTTAAAACACCAATCGTACCGTTTATTCCATATAATGATGGAACACTATCAAAACTTTTTGAAATTATAACAAAATGATCTGTATAAATAAGCTTATCATCTTTTTGCAAACTGCTACCTCTAGTTAAAGATAATCCAGACATATCTTCTTTATTACTTACAGTTACTTTGTTAAATGTAATATCCCTTTCTTGTTCAAAAGAATCTAAAAAGTCATAAAATACTCCTTCTCCTCTTTTTCCAAATATATTTACGTCATTCAAAACATTAATGTTTATTAGATTTGACTTAGCATTAGTCAAGTATCTTTTTTCTTGTAAAGTTAATTTATTATCATCATGTAAAACTCTATATGTAATTGTTATTACTCCTGCTAATAATAAAATAATAGCTAATACCAATAATCCTTTATTTTTAAATATTTTCATATATAATACTATTTCGCATTATTAGACCACGAAATAGTTGTCGCACCCGCTTTCATATAACCAATTATTGGAAACTTATCTTCTTCATCGCTTTTTTCTGATTTAGTAAATAGAAACTGCATATCGTAAAAATTTTTATATTCTTCCTCAAGTAATTCCATACATTTTACTGCAACACCTTTGGCTTCATCGACTGTAGCATCTTTTATAAAGTCAATATCAAAGTAGATAATTTTACCGTGAATGTTGATTGTAACTGAACTAACCTTGGTCATATCTTTTATACTTTTTTTCATTTCACTTTTCATTTTTTTATCGATTTCGACATCTTTAATTCCGTCTAATCTATTCCCATATGTGTTATTTGTGTTACTCTTTATAACATACTTCGCTGCCATTATTAGCATTATTGCAACACAAACCAAAACAATCCCCATTAATATTACAAATATTCTATTTTCTTTGTAAAATTTTTTCAATTCTTCCACCTCTTTATGTATTTAATTATACTATATTATACTCACATTAGCAATTAAAAAACAGTACTCACGTACTGCTTAGTTAATTAGATTTTCTTCTACATTTGTGTATATTTCCGATACATCCTCAATTTCGTCTAGCATTTTATAAAGTTTATTAAATGTTTCTAAATCTTCGCCATCTAGAGTTATTTTGTCTTTAGGATACATTCCAGATTCATCTATTTCATACTCAATACTACCAAATAATTTGTCAATTACATCTTTTACTTTAGTTCCATCGTTGTATTTTGCTGTTACAATCAACAAATCTTCATCTTGTTCTAAATCGACTATATCAATTCCTTCGTTTAAAAGTGCTTCAAATAATTCATCATATTTATCAGACTTTATTCCAACAATTGTTAAATGATCATAATTATAGGTAACACTATTAGTTACACCTAAGCTTTTATGAACTTTGTTGAAAGCAGCACGAACTTCTCCAACCGTCCTATTAACATTATCAGTTAATGCTTTAATAACAAGTGTACTTGCACCAGGACCAAATCCCTCGTAAATTACCTCTTTATAATCCTCTTGATTGGCGCCCTTAGCTTTAGCAATTGCTCTATCAATTATATCTGATGGAACTTGGCTCTTTTTTGCTTTGTCAATTAAGCGTTTTAATTCACTATTAGCTTCTACTTCAGTTCCGCCTCTTTTACAAACAAGATATATTTCTTTAGCAAAAGTAGTATAAATTTTACCTTTTGCTGCACCATTTTTTTTAATACTCGCTTCTCTTACTGCGTATGCTCTTCCCATAAATGCACCTCGTTTCCTAAAACATTATATACAAAACTCTATTTTTAATCAAGCATTTATATTTCTTATAATATCTTGACTTTCGCATAAATATGCGGCTATTTTTCTTTATTACATTCTGGACAATATTCGTTTTTACCTTTTCTTACGATTAACATACCGCAGTTTGGGCAAGTTTCGCCTGTAGGCATATCCCATAATGCATAGTCACACTTCGGATAATTGTCACATCCATAGAAAATCTTACCT
>CACYEG010000113.1 GCA_902773365.1 uncultured Erysipelotrichaceae bacterium | reverse complement strand
GTATTATTCATACTGTCTCCATTAACTTTTATAGGTGTTACTACAAATGTTCTTATTAAAACTACTACTAGTATTATTACTGCATAACTTATTATATCGTTTTTTTTCATATGTTTCCTCTAATCTATGTGATTTAACTCTTCTATTATTTTAACATAATGTGGGTACTTTTCAAAGTTATTATCTATATTATTTTCTATAAATTTGGCCGAATCCACATTCGCTTGCGTAAGTATCTTCATATCACTCTTTAAATCTGCAATCTTGAATACCATATCTCCGCTTTGTCTTGTGCCAAATAAGTCCCCTTCTCCGCGCATTTTAAAATCCTGTTCGCTTATGTAGAAGCCATCATTAGATTCGACTAGTACTTTTAAGCGTTCTTTCGATTTATCGCTTATTAAAATACACTTCGATTCTAAGTCGCTTCTTCCAATTCTACCTCTTAATTGGTGAAGCGTTGCAAGGCCGAATCTTTCGGCATTGAATATCACCATGAGAGTTGCATTTGGTACATCTACTCCAACTTCGATTACGGTTGTAGATATGAGTATCTTAGTTTTACCTTCCTTGAAATCTGACATAATGCGATCTTTTTCACTGGATTTTAATTTACCATGTAAAACATCTAAAGGTATCATCCCTTTAAAAGCCATGTCTATCTTTTTTTCTAGTGTCTTGACATCTTTTAGTTCCATCTCGTCATTTTGTTCAATTAATGGCGATATGATATAAACTTGATGACCTAGTTTGACAGCTTCTAGAATATCATCTAATACTTTCTTTATGTCTTTATTTCCGACGAGTACTGTCTTTATTTCTTTTCTACCTGCTGGTTTAGTCTTTATAAGTGATATGTCCATATCTCCATATATTGTAAGAGCATAAGTTCTTGGAATCGGCGTTGCACTCATGTATAAAACATCACTAAGTGTTCCTTTGTTTTGGAATGTATTTCTCGCTCGTACTCCAAATCTATGTTGTTCATCCGTTATGACAAGACCGAGATTTTTAAAAATTATATTATCTTCTAATACAGCGTGAGTACAGATGAGTAAATCTATTTTACCAGACTTTAAATTGTCTATTATTCTATCTTTGTCGCTTTTTTTCATTTTACCTTTAAGTATATCTACCGTTATACCATAAGGACTAAGTAATTTAGATATATTTTTATAGTGTTGTATAGCAAGTATTTCAGTTGGTACTAATAAAGCACTCTGGTAACCTGATAGATAGTTATAATAAATACTAGCGACTGCTACTATAGTTTTACCACTTCCAACATCTCCCAATAATAGTCGATTCATCCTCTTTTCGTTCTTTAAGTCGCCAACTATATCTTTTATCGCACTAAGTTGATCTTTTGTAAGAGAGAAAGGCAAGTTTTCGATAAAAGTATTTACTTCATTAGGATCTATTGCCCTTTTCAGTCCGACAGTTTTCTTTTCTAGTTTTTTTAAATAATTTATTTTAAACATGAATTTGAATAACTCTTCATACTTAAATCTAATAATTGCACCCTTAATAGATTCTAGAGTTTCTGGATTGTGAATTTGTAGAAGTGAATTTTCTTTATCTTGAAAATCATATTCTTCTTTTAGGTACTCTGGAATATAATCTTGTATTCCGTCGATTTTAGGTAAGGCATTTAATATTAAGCTATGTAATGTTCTAGAAGTTATACCACTAGTCAAATGATATACTGGTTCAATTATGTTTTTATCTATTTCTTTAAGTCTTATATCACTTGCCGTTATAGTATTATGTCTTTCGTCGTATTCTCCGATGACACAGACAGTTGAGTCTCTTTTTAAACTTGTTTTCAAGTAAGGCCTATTGAACATTACGACATTTACGAGCATATTTTCAACTTCTACTCTAAAAGTCTGTTTATTGAGGCTTCTTTTAATATAAGTCGTAACAGGACTAGATTCTACGATAGCATTTACAGTGATAGAGCCCGCCTTTAACGGTGTAATCTCTATAGAATTATAACGATATGGATAGTAATCTACTAAGTCACTTACCGTATTTATACCTAACTTTTGTAGAGTATTGAGAGTTTTCGGTCCAATTCCTTTTATACTTTCTAGC
>CACYEG010000112.1 GCA_902773365.1 uncultured Erysipelotrichaceae bacterium | reverse complement strand
ATATCTAAATCACCTAAGTACCGTAATAATTAGTGAATCTTTTGCAAAAGATAAGTTAAGCGAAATATATGATTACTTTGTAAGAGCGCCTTATATAAGAAAAGACTTGCTATTCTTTATTACAGAAGATATTGACGGATTTATAAAAGGTAAAACTAAAGACAACATGGCTTTAGGAGAAGCACTTAAAAACACACTAGAGTATAGCTATAAAGATTACGGGTATTATAAAACTTCCGACTTTGAGACTATATTAAATAGTTATCTAAACGATAAGACTTATGTACTCGGTAAAATTGCTTTTGAAGATGAAACCATAAATCTTACCGATACATACTTAATTAGTAATAATAAATTAAATTTTAAAATTGATAAAAATGCAGTACTCTTAAGTAACATATTAGATAAAAAAGTTACATCATTTACTTTATCTAGTAGTAATACATTTGAGATATATGCTTATAAAGTTCAAAAAAATATCCAAAAGAATAAAATAACATTAAATATCGATTTCGAAGTTAGACTTAAAAATATCGATAATACTCTAATAGATTCTAAAGAGGAAAAGAAAAAACAAGAAAAAATGTTAAATAATTATTTTAGCAAACTATTTTCAAATTCTATAAATTACTCAATAACTATGGATGAAGATATATATAACATAAACTACTACTATTATTTGAAATATCCAAAATTACTGAAAAACAATACATTTAAAGAGATTAATTATGAAATAAGTGTCAATACTAATATTAACGAGAAAGGTCTATTGATGGGTACAAAAAATGACTAATAATATGAGCGACAAAAGTTTATTCTTTACAAGTAGAGCATTCTTTAGCAGTATTGGAATATCCCTAATATTTTCGGTTAGTAAGACTAACTATTGGTTATCTATGATAATAGGTGTTGTGTTATCCGTTATTGTTCTATATTTTGTAAAAAATGATAATGTAAAGATATTTAAAAAAATTGTCGGATTCTTATTAAGTGCAACATCAATGATACTTCTTGTCAATATGGGACATACTCTCTATTTAAACGAAACGCCAATAATAGTATTATCTATCTTGCCAGTAGTTGCAGTTTTCGTACTAACTAAAAGTGAAAAAAAGAGCTTTATAAAAGTCGCAAACCTTTTTTTTATTTACTCAATGATACTATTTGGTTTAAAGTTAATCGGGTTAGTTCCACACTTGAAAATGGATAATTTTTTACCCGATAATTTGACTTCTATTAAGGACATATTGTGTGGTGGCTTAATATATACAGCACTTAGTACTACACCAATCCTCTATCTAAATGATTTAAATGATAAAACAACTACAATAAGAACATATCTAATATCTTCTGTTACTACTATTCTAGTAAGCTTACTTGCTATTGGTGTCCTAGGGCCTAAAGAAGTACTACTCTATCGAAATCCAGAATATATAGTCCTTAAAAGAATAGGATTCTTAGATTTCATCAACAATGTAGATAGTTTTTTTAACTTTGCAATACTTTTAGATTTATTATTTACTTCTGCATTAGGCCTACGTGTAATGGACATAAAAGATGGAAAAAAACTAATATTCACTTGTATAACGCTATTGATCCTGACATGTACGTTATCAAAGAATAACTATATATTAATGTATATATATTATAATCTTCCATATTTTTTCTTTATTCTACTAATTTTGCATATTTTTTCCAATAAATTAAAGTATATATTAAAAAAAAATCTATAAGATATAGATAGGTGACTAAAATGAACTTAATACCGACTGTAATAGAAAAGACGTATAGCGGTGAGCGAGCTTTCGACCTTTATTCAAAGCTACTCTGTGACAGGGTAATCTTTTTGTCCGGAGAAATTACAGATGATACAGCAAATATAGTAATATCCGAGTTACTCTATTTAGATTCGATATCGAATGACGATATATACATCTATATCAACAGTCCTGGTGGCTCTGTTACTGCAGGTTTAGCTATATATGATACGATGAACTATATTAAAAGTGATGTACAAACTATAGTAGTAGGCATAGCAGCATCTATGGGAGCGTTTATTTTAGCGGCTGGTACAAAGGGTAAAAGATGTGCCCTACCAAATAGTGAAGTCATGATTCACGAAGTATTAGGTGGTATGGAAGGACAAGCAACAGTCATTAAAATACAAGCTGATAGAATATTAAAACTGCGAGATAAAATGAATACACTATTAGCTAAACTAACAAACAAAAGTGTCGCAAGAATTAACAAAGACACAGAACGCGATAACTTCATGAATGCGAAAGAAGCACTTAGTTATGGACTAATAGATAAAATATTATAAAAGAGACTACTATTTAGTCTCTTTGTCATAGTCATCTAAAAAACTTTTATATATTCCGTCTTTTTTTGTACCTAATACACAATTTAGATTGATATTGTCCATACTTTTAAAAATATTAGAATCGATCTCTGGATTGATTTTTTTTAATTGGCTAATTAAGTTCTTTATCTCTTTTCTTTTACTTAGTCCTTCCTTATTACTCGCTTCTTCGGTAAACTTGCAAGCACAATTTATAAATGTTAAATTGTTGTACTTTTTCCACATATTAACTGATGCTTCTTTAACTAAGTAGAGTGGTCTTATTAGTTCTATATTCTCGTAATTATCGCTGTGAAGTTTAGGAAGCATAGTCTTTAATTCGGACCCATAGAACATCGATAAAAGTGTCGTCTCTATTACATCATCGAAGTGGTGTCCTAACGCTATTTTATTGCATCCTAGTTCACTTGCCTTATTGTACAAGTGACCTCGTCTCATTCTAGCACAGAAGTAACATGGGCTTTTAAAATCGACATTTCCCACGACACTAAAGATATCACTTTCAAAAATTTTAACAGGTATATTTAATAATTTAGCATTGCTCTCTATTAATTCACGATTCTCTTTTCTATATCCTGGATCCATTATTACATATTCACATGAGAATTTTACGTCCCCGTGTAGCGCTAGTTCCTGCATGCATTTAGCAAGTAGAAATGAATCTTTCCCTCCACTCATGCAGACCATAATCTTGTCCCCTTCGCTAATAAGCTCATAGTCCTTGACGGCTTTTACAAATCTACCCCATATTTCTTTTCGATAGGTCTTAATTATGCTTCTTTCTATCTCTTTATATTTTTCCATATATACCACTCCAAAATTACATTAGTAATTCTATCAAAATATGTACGATTTGACAAATAAAATAGACAACTGTTAAAATAATCAATCAGGAATATTTAACTAGTTGGGTGGAGCCAAACTTCT
>CACYEG010000111.1 GCA_902773365.1 uncultured Erysipelotrichaceae bacterium | reverse complement strand
TTAGCAGAAAGAAGAGCAATTAATAATATACCAATGACAATGGAAGATTGGTCTAATAGAATAGATAAATATTTATTATCAGATGATTTAGATGTACTAAAAGATGCTGGAAAAATTTCGCATGAAATTGCAGAAGAAAAAGCCTTATCTGAATTTGAAAAGTACCGAGTTATTCAAGATAAAAAATTCGAATCTGATTTTGATAAATTTCTACTTGAAGCAGATAGTAATAACAAGTAATCATTTTTGAAAATAACTATTGTTATGGCACCATTTGAAGACAACTTACGAACTATTGTAGTTCGTAGGTTTTTATTTTAGTCAATCTGTATTTATAGTCCTGCATAAATTCTTTTATAGAATATTTATAACTAAATTCTTGGTAGTATTAAAATATTTATTTACTTATTTTACTAATTATACTGTAACAAGCGGGTATTTTCTTGCTCTTGTTAATATTTACTTTAATAAATATTATAGATTGCAGTTTTGTAAACACTTTTATTAACGATATATTTAGGAACAAGTAAATTAAACTGTTTATTTTTCTTCTCAATTTGTAAACATTAAGTATAAAAAAACTTTAAAAAATAGTATTCATGCATTATAATATATAGCGATTAAAATTTAGATTGGAGAAAAAACTATGGTTACACCTAATATTTTAAAAGTCATTGAATCTTTAATACAGGGACAACAAATAAATGTTGATTATTTAATTGAGAAAATGGATCCAGAAGGAAATAAAAATATAAGTGACGCATCATATGCATCAAGTTTATCGACTATTGTTGACAAATATGGCAGCTTGGGACAAGTATTTGCCCAGTTAAATCCTCTATATGCTTCCGCAAGTAAACAGCAAAAAAATTTTTAACTGCAAGTGATGAACCATCCATTATAAAGAGGGGAAAAATTAATTCTCTGGTTGCAACATTAGAAACTATATTAGATGATTTTGCTATATTTGGTTTTATGCAAAAGGAAGAAATTAAAGATTCTTTTGCTGAATGGTATGATAAAAATGGTGATTATAAGGATCTTGTCGATATAATTATTTGGCGTTTATATGAAAAACACGGTAGTTTTGAACAAGTATTCGGGCATATCGCAGAGTATAATAATATACTTACGAGCGAGTATAAATACAAGAGAAAAAATAAAGTTATACTTGATTTATTAAAAAAAATTAATAAAGAGTATATCGATATAGATAAATATGTAATTGAAAATAGACGATGATTTATATACCATTATCTTTTGATAGTTAACTATCCAGATAGGTTTCTTTCTCCTATATTACCGGAAAATACCAAGTCTTATGTTTTCAAAATAGTCGCAGCAATAATACAACCACTTAAAAAAACAAAGTCAGAGGGAAACGATTTTGGAAAACAAGTTAGTAATTTAGCAGCTGATTACGTATTTAAGGCTAGTACATTACTTGGTAGATTAGATGAAAATGAAATAAAGCTATGTAAAGAGTTATTCGATACTCCAGAATGGAAAGAGGCTTATAATCTTGTAATTTTAGAAATCATGGAAAAAAGAAAGACTAGGGAAGAGTTTGATGAAAAATGTCCAGTGCCATCTTTTTTACAAACAAGTAGAAAAAAAGTGTCAAGTAGTAATCCAAATTCCAGTCGGATTAAGCAGTATAAAGAAGAGTTTGATACCTTAATCAAGCAGCAGGGGGATACAGTTTTATCATACGATACAATTTTGAATTTTATTTTTCATGAGGAAGAAGATAATATAAGGAAAATCCTGGACTACTTGTTCGGAATTAATGGCCTTCCAAAATTAAAAACTCCAAGTAATGTTAATAGCTTATTGTTTTCTATTAAATGCGAACATTTCGATTATAACATATCAAGTAGTTTGACTAGAAAGTGTAATGATTTTTATTTACCATTATTGAATATATTAAAAGAAAAAAATGAAACAGCTACACCAATAATTGAGCAAATTTATCAAAGAATGGAGGAGTTAAGAAATCTACAATTTAAGCCGGAAACTTTCTTAGAAAATCCAGAAGATATACTTTTTGATACTGCTATATCTGTTTTTT
>CACYEG010000110.1 GCA_902773365.1 uncultured Erysipelotrichaceae bacterium | reverse complement strand
CGTATCTGTCAAGTTATCTAATTGACATTAGAAATGTCGAAAGCAAATATAAAAAAACCCCAGATGTTACTATCCATAAAGTTGATACTACACCATTATTTATTGTAAAAAGAGTATTAGTAAGCGGTAAAAATAGTAGCTCTATTATTACTGAACCGTTAAAAGAATTAAAGGATTTAGGTTTATCAAATCTAGATGCATATAGAGTTATGAATGGTGAGATATCAATTGCAGATTTAGCAGATGAACTATGCAGTAATCCGGATAGTAAAAAAGAACTTATAAAAAAATATTATGAAACTAATAAAGAAGAATATGATAACGCAGTAAACGTATTATCTGAGCTCGGTTTTTGCAATGAAGATATAGAAAAAATTCTTTATGGCGAAGCTTCTTTAGAGGAAGTCTATGCCCAAGTAACGCCTACTATTGCCGAAGGTATTAGTCCAATGGATTTTGTTACAGAGGAAGAATATATAAGATGGCAAAAGTCGATAGATACATATTATGATGATATCTCTTCAGAGTTGGATTCTCTAAATAGAGCTTCTTATAGCGAATACAGTAGTAGTATGAGGGGAGAAATTTTTGGAAATCCTTGGGACAAATGGGAATACAAAACAGTGGTATTCGCACGTCCTGGTGAAGAACCAAGGGAATATACTGTAAATTACTTTAACGGATTATGGTCAAATGGTGTTGATTATGTTGGTCCCACAGACGTTGCCATCGAATCGTATTTGAGCGATTTCATGGTTCGAAATGCAAATGTTGTAAATGATCAGGGATTAGGAATAGCTCAAGATATTTTTTACGCAATAATTTTACAAGAATATAATCAAGAATGGGAAAAATTTCTTTCTAGTGATAGAAATGTTCCGCGTGCCGCTGTAAATGAATATTATCAAGAAACACTAGAAATGAGTGAAGAGGAGTATTTATATAGAGTTAACGCTCTTACTCAAGATAAATTAACAATAGAATCATATGATTATTCAGTTAAACAAAGATTGAAAGAATGCCCATATTTAGAAATGCAGAGAACAGACGAATATCAAGCCTGGTTACAAAATCAAGATATAAGCGCTATAAAGTATGAAATACTTAATAGAAAAAGTTCTTTACCTGAATACGATATAGATAATCCAGGTATTACTAGGTATAACAGTAAAATTAATGATACATTTAAAGATTCACTTGAGTACTTAGAAGATGATGAAATATTATTTGCTTACTATCTTTCAACTACTGAAAATGAATCCAAGACTATAGAATACCTAGAAGCCATAAAAGATAAGATTAATCAAAGAATGGGTAAAAAACAAGCAGAAGAATTCTTAAAAAAATTAGCAACTGATAGTAAGCCAGTAGCAACACTACAAACATTCTTTCAAGGATTTGGCGATGGTGTTGAAACTTTCGGCGAAGGCTTAGAAAATGTATTATCTGCAGATGGTGTAATGACTGACAATAATTATGAGGCAATGTATATTATTCAAGGACTTACATCTAATAGATTTAATTATATAAACGAATTACTTGCAGAAATGCAAAAAACAAATCCAGAAAAAGCTCAAGAAATATCTCAAGCAATAATTAGTTCGGATGGATCAGTTAAAATGGACTATGCCCGTTCTGTATTTACATCTGAACAATGTGAAATACTTCAAAATAAAATTGACCAGGATAAATTGGGTGAAGACTGGCTAACAGATGTGTATAATGTTGGTTCAGGTGTCGGTAATATGGCAATACCTGTTGCAACAAGCATTGTACTTAATGCATTATGTCCTATGGCAGGAATCGCGTCTGAGACGGCCCAAGGTACAATTCAAACTATTTCACTAGCAATGGTAGGAACTAGTGCTGGAGGTAATGCAAGGAATCAGGCATTAATAGACGGAAAGAGCGAAGGTCAGGCCTGGGCAATCGGACTATGGAGTGGATTATCAGAAGTGGCTCTTGAGAAGGTATTAGGTGGTATCGAGGGGCTTGCCGATGACATAGGAAACCCTTTTATTTCGATACTTAAAGAAGGTAGCGAAGAATTTATACAGGAATACATGGATAGAGGTGCTGTTGCAGCAATTGACTTTATATCTGGTTCACTAGAAGGCAAGGATACAAACACATTAATAAATGAAACTATAACTAGCTTTGATGGTCTTTCAAGAGATTCGATCAAATCATTTATATATGGATGTTGTTCAACCATTTTATTAAATGGGGGAACCTCTTTAGCGTACAATACGATAAAAGTTTCTGTTAATGGGCAGGCCATGTCTTTAGCAGATTATATGAATACATATGGTGAGATGAGTGATGAAGAATATTATAAAGCAGTAAACCAAACTCCTACTCCGATATCAAATGTAAATATTACATATGACCAAGTACTTCAAAAAATAAATGAATCTGGTATAAAATATGGAGACAGCGTAGTACAAAATGTTGTGGACAAACTAAGTAGTGATGCAAAATATAGAGCACATGAAGATTCAAGAACAGTTCAAGATAAAATTAATGAAGTACAGTTTTTAGCTGAACAAGGAAAAGAAATTATCAGAATAGATGCTAAGAATGTAGAGGAAGCAAGAACTATATGGAATGGTGTAGGCCCAGAATTATCACATAAAATACAATTTAATTTACAAGATGGAAACCATGTAGATAATAAATTTTTTGTAGACGAACTATATAGAGCGAACAAAGCAAAATTTGCATTTGAGGATGAAGCTTCAGTAGCGGAAAAACCACAAATTGAAATTGTTAAAAATAATATTGATGAAAATGACGGAGCGTCAACACTTGATTTGACTAAATTCGAATTACTTAAGGATATTGCTAATAGTGATCCGATACAACAGACGGCAAGCGCAGCTACTTATGTTAAAGCATCAATAGCTTCTTTATTTGATAAAGATAGAGCTCGAGAAATATTACAAAATGCTATAAAAAATGAAGTTAATCCAGCCAAAAGAGCAAAATTACAAAAAGCGTTGACAAATCTTGAGAGAAAATCATCTATAAACTATACAGAGCTACAAAAAGACACCAACAATGTGACCAGTTACCAAGCAGCAATTCTTTTTAATGATGTTAAACAATATTTGATATCTATCCTCTATGCAAATATTGATGTGCAATCAGCAAATAATATTATATCCCAGATGTATGATAGCGGAAAGACAGCTGCTGGTAATATCAATTTGGATCAGCTTTATCAAACTGTAAGTCAATACATGAGTCAAGAACAGATTTCATATTACGAGTACATGAAATCGCAGCAAGTAGAATATAGCGATGTAGAGCAAGCATTAGCGTATTTATTTACTGATTCATATGGTCCTATATTATCAGCCTATTATAGGAATGCTGTCGTTAATTATAAAACTGCAAAATATGATGGTACTGATATTAATAAGGTTTTCAATTATTTATGGGCGGCAATTAATCATGCATACGATCAAAACAAAAACAATAATACTTTGGCTCCAAAGATATGGGATTTAATGGAGGAAATCGGCTTTTTTCTAGTTCCAGAAAACATGCCGCTAGCTAATAGGAAAGATATAGTGAATAATATTGCACATTTACTAGAAGGAATGATTGAAAAATCTCCAGCATTGCAACAAAATATAATAGTTAAAAGAGGAGTTAATGAGCTGTTCTTCAATGGCCAAAAAATTACTACACTAGAAGTTGGCACCATTTTTAACGATTCTGCTCAAGTAAGCACTTCTGTAACTAATACAAATATGGTCAATAATCATGATATTATTTTGGAAATTGAACTTCCTAAAGGGACAAAAGGACTATACATCGAACCTTTAGCAGGAATTGGTAGCATATATAGCCAACAAGAATTCGTTTTACCACCTAATTGTCAATTTATGATAACTGATCAATATCAGTATTATGATGGAAAAATACATATCAAGTGTCGTTTAATACAGCAAGGGGATAAAACATTATATAATAATCATGTAATAACATCAACTAAGTATTTTGAACAGTATATTAAAGCTGCTACCGGATTAACACAAGCACAAATTTTAAGACAGATTTCAAGTGAGCAATTTTATAATTTCATTGACTGGAATATTTATAATCGTGAACTCGCTTTTTCTAATGAGCACGGCCTTTATAATGATTATTATGCTAATCATGGTATTGACCATGTATCCAGAGTTCTACAAAATGCATTGTCTTTAAGTGCTTTAGAAAATCTTAGCCAAAGAGATATTCAAATTGTCAGTAGGGCTGCAATTATGCACGATATGGCTGCAACCTCAGAAGAATATAAAGCACATGGGGAGCGCGGTGGAATTGCTGCATATCAATTGCTAAGCAGTATTGATTCTGGATTTACAAGTGATGAAATAAGTTTGATTTCGGCTATTATTGAAATGCACGAAACGCATGACACTAAATTGTTTGAAAATAATTCTGCTCTTTTTAAAAGTGTGTGTCAGAAGTACGGAATTGATCAATCTCAATATGAACGAACTATACAGTTGATGAATATACTAAAAGATGCCGATGCAGTGGACAGAATTCGTTTTTCAGGTCTTTCTGGCAGTATGCTTAATGTAAAATATTTAAGAACTGAATCTGCTGTAACAATTATTAAAGCCGCATCAGAAAATATTGAATATAATGCTAAAAATATATTAGATAATGCACTAAGTAATTCGAAACTAAGCCTCGACGTTAGAGAAAAAATATTAAATATGAGACAAGAAGGATATTCTGATTACTCGATATTATTTAATATAAATTATGGAAACTTATATGCTGCTTACAAGCTACCTAATGAATCAGGAATAGTAAAAACAGATACATCTAATGGTGGTAATGGCACATCTATAACTCAAGAATTATCGCCAGTTAGTGAGCCAACTGCAGAAATACCTGTTGCCAATGAATATAAAAGTGAAATAACAGAGGAACTACCAGTTATTAATGACAATGGTATTCCAGCAAGTGAAAGCTTATTAAATAATTCGTCATTAAAAGTTCAAAAAGTCGAAGATCTAAATATGAATCAAAGTATAATAAGTAAAGCATTTAATCGGAATGCAGCTTATATAGGTTATGATTTTGTTGTCACGTCAAAATTGAATTTTTCTCAAATTGTTGATGAAGTAATAAAAAGCAACGAACCAAATAGTAAGATCTTAATTGAAATTGACAATACAACAGACTTAACAGATGAAGCAATTAATAAGCTCCCTGATAATGTTAATGTAAGAATTATTGGTTCATACACGCAATCTTTCTTAAATACGTTTAGATTAGGTGATGATGCTGTTACCTCGTTAAGAAATGTTACATATACGAAAGAAGAATTATTAAAAATAAATAGTATATTGACTGAATTTGATTCTCAAGTAAACCCAGAATGGAATAAATTAGAAAAGGCAAAATTTGCTTATGATTATTTATCAGATAGAAGTAGGATTCAATATCATGGTGAAACTGAATATGAAGGAAATAATCAAACTAGACCGAAACGTTACTCTAGTTTGACTGGCTTGATTGAAGGAGCATCAACATGTCAAGGATTTGCTCATATATATCAGGCATTGTGCCAAAGAATGGGTATAGAATGCTACGAATTAAGCGGCGTGTTGACTGAAAAAGATATTGGTACAAAAGCTTCTCGAAGGACTCATGCTTTTAATGCAATTGTAATTGATGGCAATACTTTATTAGTAGATACTGTTAGAAAAGACCAAAAAGCCCCTTATAATATTGGAACCGGATTTGGAGTCAAGAATATATCCCAATATCATATAAAAAGCAATCAGCAAATAGGTGAGACTGATTTAAATAAATATATTGACCAAAATGGTAATTTACAAAGTTTTAATAAAACGACTTCAATTATATTTCCTGAGTTAAACCAAACATTGAATATATATGTAGACTCTTTTAAAAATCTGCCTGTTCAGGAGAAAGCGGAAATTATAAAGAAATGTAATTTGTTTGACCTTGATTCTATAGATGCTTTACTAAGTCAGGAGCCATCATTAAAGAGTATAGTCGAAGAAAGATTAATTGCCGAACAAAATAGTATAATTGCTAAAGTAAGTACAAGCTTAACTGGGCGGGGAAAGTTTTATTTGGAATATATTGCTAATAGTCCAGAATTATTATCTAAATTAAATACAAGTAATTTATCACTGCTAGCTGCATTAACTAGTCGAAGCAAAATACCACAGCCCGTAATTGATGAGCTCATAGCCCGTGTTAGCAATGGAGAATTGATATTTGCAACGCCTAGTCTAAATAGATGCTATCATGGCACAGCATTTAATGATATGGATAGAGTTGCCAATATGTTTAGTGAACAAAATCCAGATGGATGGAAACAATTAATAACAAATTTTTCTCAACGATATAAGTCAACAATAAATCCAAATTTTAAAAAAATTATAAATCCACTGCCATTAAGCATATATCAGAGATTACAAATAGCACTATTATCTAAAGCGGACAAGATTAATGACAGTAGTATACATGTGCTAGAAAAAATGTTAGAAAATCCTACTATGATTCAGTCACTAGATTTTAATATGCTTGCTAGCGATATAATTAATGATTTCGGAGAGGAATTTGTTATAAATATAGCTCGCTTTAAAAATTTAACTATGAGGTT
>CACYEG010000109.1 GCA_902773365.1 uncultured Erysipelotrichaceae bacterium | reverse complement strand
TAGCAAAAGTCTTATTAGTCTTTTCAAAATTACCATCGAGTCGTTCATTTACTCTATCGTTAATTAGAGACAATCTCTTTTCTATAGTCTCATTTTGACGTTCAAAATCGTGCTTTAAAGAAGAGGAAAAATCATATTTAAAGTCACCAATATCTTTAGTAACATTTTTTTCTAAGGCACTCATCCTATCGACTATATCCATAAAGTTATTCTTTTTACTCAATAAAATAATCAACAAAATAAGTACTACTACTAGTAATCCAATTATAATATATTCTATCACCTATACCACCTAATCCAATCCAAACTTTTTATTTATAAACGTACTTATTATGTACGCAACTATCATTATCACAACCACTTTTAACAAAAGAATCGGTTCCTTTAAACTCTGTATTAAAGTTACACCAATATATCCCCAGAAATATACCATAAACGGTTTACCGATGATACTTGCCAATAAAAACTTTTTATGTTCCATCTTAGTAGAGCCTGATACAATATTGACGACAAAAGCAGGAGTAAATGGAAATGCCATGAGCATCACCAAATGATTAAATTTTATTGTAGAAAACTTATCAATTAGTCCAAGTAGTTTGTTCTTATTATATTTCTTAGTCAAATAAGACATTCTATTATTCAATATCTTTCTACTCAAGATGAATGCCAAATTGCATCCTATGACAGTTAGAACATATGAAATTACAAAACCATAAAAATGTCCAAAAGCATAGAAATTTAACGTAATAAAAACTGAAAGCGGTAAAACTGGCAAAATAGACTCTACTAATATTAGAAAGCAACCTAAAATTGGACCAAATAGTCCAAGACTATTTAAGGCATTTTCTAAAATGGTATCCAAATTTTTTAAAAAGTCTAACATATTATCACCCACTTACTTATAGTATTATTATAAAACATTTATTTAAAATTAAAAAGACCCACTATAATATAGTAGATGCTTTTTTACGCTTTATGGTCGAAAGTTTCTTCTAGTCTTCTTATAACGTATGGTAGCTTTGGTTTATCTTGTTCTCCATCTAGTGATAATAGATGATTAATCATGTCAACTAATTCTGGGTACTTGGCTTCAATTATTTGAAAGCCAATATTCATATCCGTTTGTTTTTCCATAATGTTCAGTCCTTTTTCAGCACTGTTATTATACTATTTTTAGTATTATTTGCAATTGTTTACAATAAAAACACGAATAAATCGTGTTTTTATTTGTCCGTCGAGCCAAAACCACCTTTTCTAACGCCTTCTGCTTTATCATCGTCTGTGATTAAAAATTTCTGAAATATTACTTGTCCTATTGCATCGCCTTTTTTAATCGTAATGTCGTGATCGAACATGTTGTAATATTGAAATAAGATGTGACCATCGTTTGTCTCATTATTATAATAGTCTGAGTCAATTGCTCCAAGACTATTTGCAAGCATTAGTCCTTTTTTAGGACCAGAACTTCTAGATATAATCATGAACCACTCGTCATCTTCGCAGTAAGCTTTAACTCCAGTTTTAACTATAGTTGGCCCAATTCCATTTTTAAAAGGAGGTATAACTACATCTTCTATTGCCTCTATGTCATATCCAACTGCTTTACTAGTCTTTCTAACAGGTAAGTTAACACCTGCATTTTCATATCCTTTTACTATTTCAAATCCTCTATGTCTCATTTTGTACTCCTTATATAATCTATCGCATAAGTTGCTGCAAGGGAACCATCTGATACTGCTGTAGTAAGCTGCCTTAGATCTTTTTTCCGTACATCTCCTGCGACAAAAATGCCTTCTATATTTGTTTTTGTATCTAATGAATCGATATAATTATCTTCTGTAATTGGTATTAATCCCTCTACAAACTTTGTGTTTGGCTCCATACCGATCGATACGAATACTCCATCTACTTCGATGGTATCACTATCATTTAATACTAACCCCTCGATTACATCTTTACCTATTAGTTTTGTAACTTCACTATTGTAGATAATCTCTACATTTTCTAACTTATCAAGTCTTGTTTTTAAAATGTCTTCGCACTTTAATTTAGACTTTCTATAGATAAGATATACTTTTTTGGCAATGTTCGATAAATATATTGCACTTGTAACAGCGGTGGACGCTCCCCCTATTACTGCAACTATCTTATCCTTAAAGAATGCTCCATCACACGTTGCACAGTAAGATAGGCCCTTACCAATAAATTCTTCTTCTCTATCGATATTTAGATGCCTATGTTTAGCGCCTGTTGCAATTATTATAGATTTTGCTCTATATTCATCATATTCTGTAGTAACAGTAAAATCATCGTCTTTTTTAATTTTAGTAACTTCGTCAACTTCTAATTCTCCACCTAAAGCATTGTATTGTTCATACATACTATTAGATAATTCTAGTCCACTAATAGACTTATATCCTGGATAGTTTTCAACTAGTGGACTAGTTGAGATTTGTCCCCCAATAGATTCTTTTTCGATAATTAAAACCTTTAAATTGGCTCTTAGAGCATAGATGCCTGCAGTTAATCCTGCAGGCCCTGCTCCTATTATGATAATATCGTACATAATAGACTCCTATTTTTTATTTTCTTGTACATATTTTTTGATGTTAGAAACATTACATATTAGTGTAGCTTCTCCATCTTTAACTACTACTAGTGTAGGTGCTTGTTTAATCTTTAAACTCTTAGTAAGTTCTACTTCTTCTTCGGCATCGATAAATTTATACTTTATCTTGGCTTTATCCAATACTTTTTTTGCCATTTCACAATTTGGGCAAGTCTTTGTACCAAATAGCATTATACCATCAGTGCATTCGCATTTAGAATCGCATTCACAATTATTTTCACAAGAACAAGTATGAGGTGCACTAGATTTTTTTAAATCATATTCTTTTCTCATTTGGTATTCTTTTGATTTACCATCGTTCCAGTTTTTAACTGGTCTATAATAACCTGTTATTCTACTATATACTTCTGTTTCACTGCCGCATGTTGGGCAAGTCCAAACTTCTCCTTGAATATAACCATGGTTTTTACATACTGAATATGTTGGACTCATTGTATAGTAAGGTAGTTTATAGTTTTCTGCGATTTTTCTAACTAGTTCTGCACAAGTTTTCCAGTCCTGTAATCTTTCTCCAAGGAAGGCATGGAATACAGTACCTGAAGTATAAAGTGTTTGAAGTTCATCTTGTATATCCAATGCAGTGAAAATGTCATCTGTATATCCAACTGGCAAGTGTGAACTGTTTGTATAGTATGGAGTATCATCGTCACTCGCTGTTATTATATCAGGATATAGTTCTTTATCTTTCTTAGCTAGACGATATGCAGTAGATTCTGCAGGAGTTGCTTCCAAATTATATAAGTCCCCATATTCTTCCTGATAGTCTGAAAGTTTTTCTCTCATGAAGTTTAGAACGTCTTTAGTGAATTTTTGAGCTTTTTCGTGTGTCAAGTCTTCGCCAATCCACTTAGCATTTAGACAAGCTTCGTTCATTCCAACTAATCCAATTGTAGAGAAGTGATTTTCAAAAGTACCTAAATATCTCTTAGTATATGGATATAATCCTTCATTTAATAACTTAGTTATTACATTTCTTTTTATTTTTAAGCTTCTTGCTGCAGTGTTCATCATATACTCTAATCTAGAATAGAAGTCTTGTTCGTCTTTAGATAAGTACGCAATTCTTGGCATATTGATAGTTACTACACCGATTGAACCTGTCGATTCACCACTACCGAAGAATCCTCCACTTTTCTTCCTTAATTCTCTTAAGTCTAGTCTCAATCTACAGCACATACTTCTTACGTCACTTGGCTCCATATCAGAATTGATATAATTTGAGAAGTATGGTGTACCATATTTAGCAGTCATCTCGAATAGTAATTTATTATTTTCAGTTTCGCTCCAATCGAAATCTCTAGTAATAGAGTAAGTAGGAATTGGATATTGGAATCCTCTACCGTTAGCATCTCCTTCGATAAATACTTCGATAAATGCTTTATTTACCATATCCATTTCTTTTTGACAGTCTTTATATTTAAAGTCCATTTCTTTTCCACCAACGATAGCATTTAGTTCTGCTAAATCGTTTGGTACTGTCCAGTCTAGTGTTACATTAGTAAAAGGCGCTTGAGTTCCCCAACGAGATGGTGTATTTACTCCATATATAAATGATTGTATAGCTTGTTTAACTTGTTTGTAAGTTAAATTGTCTACTTTAACAAATGGTGCTAAATATGTATCGAAACTTGAGAATGCTTGTGCACCAGCCCACTCATTTTGCATGATTCCTAAGAAATTAACCATCTGATTGCACAAAGTTGATAAGTGTTTAGCAGGACTAGAAGTAATCTTACCAGGAACGCCACCTAAACCTTCTTGAATAAGTTGCTTTAGACTCCAGCCTGCACAATATCCTGTTAACATAGATAAATCATGTAGATGAAAATCACAATTTTTATGGGCTTTTCTGATTTCTTCGTCGTATACTTCGCTCAACCAATAGTTCGCTGTTATGGCACCTGAATTACTTAGAATCAATCCTCCAATAGAATAAGTTACTGTAGAATTCTCTTTAACGCGCCAGTCTGTTACATTTATATAACTATCTATTACTTTCTTATAGTCTAGTATCGTATTAGATACCTCACGTTGTTTTTCATGTAATTTACGATATAGTATATATGCTTTAGCAACGCTCGTATATCCTGCTTGACTAAGTACTCTTTCTACAGAGTCTTGTATAGTCTCAATATCGACTATGTTATCTTTAATCTTACTTTCAAAATCTGCTGTTACTTTTAGTGTAATAAAATCTATTACATTTTCATCATAATTCACTTTCTCAGCTTCGAATGCCTTTGTGATAGCAGTCTTAATTTTTTCGATATCGAAAGGTACAATTTTACCTTCTCTTTTTCTTACTTTATACATTTTCTATATTTCCTTTCTTTACATCCTCACATCCACGTTAGGATACTTCTTATTTAATGTATTTTTTATATTTTCAAGTTCTTCTTTTGTAAATCCTAGTAAACTCTTATCTCGTACTAAATCACTCATGACGAAGTTTTGCAAATAATATCGTTCACATTCACCGATATGTTCGATAATCCGTGATAGACTATCTAAATCGTGTATTCCTTTAATTACAGTCGTTCTAAATTCATGAGGGATACGTTTTACTTCATCGATACTTTCTTCGAGTTTTTTAATATCGGCATTGACTCCAGTGACATCTTTATAGTTATTTAATATATGTTTAATATCCATTGCAATATAATCTACAAGATTTTCATCGATCAGTTCTTTTATGATTTTTGGATTAGTTCCATTAGTATCCAGTTTAACTTCATAACCGAGCTCTTTTACTTTTTTAATGAAATCTTTTAAATCATTCTGTACAGTCGGTTCTCCACCTGTGATAACTACTCCAGAAAGTATACCTTTGCGTTTTTTTAAAAATTCAAAAATTGCATCTTCTTCTATAGTTTGTTCACCAATGAAGTCTATCAAACCGGAGTTTTGACAATAACCACAATTGAAGTTACAACCTTGCGTAAAAACGATACATGCCATATGGTCTGGATAATCCAAAAGTGTCAATTTTTGTAGTCCGGCGATTCTCATGAGTCACCTTCAAAAGTAACATGCTCTATATCTGTTTTATTTATCTCGCTTATCAATTCAATTACCTTTTTACTAGTAGTTTTATTGGTAACTTTAATCGGTATAGAAATTCCACCATTAAAGTACTTTTGAATTTCACCGAGTTTTTTATATCCATCAATAAAGCGAGCGGTATGTATAAGTTCGTATGTTTCCTCTTTTTTGCTTTTATCGCAGCCATAAATCGATTTATCTATCTTCATCAAATATTTTCTCGATTGTATACCACTAGGTTCAAATAATTTAAAGTTCAACTTGGCATCTTCACTAAACTGATTACATTTTTTTCTTATGTACTCTAATAATTCAACTAAAAATTTATATTGTTTAGTCTCATCTTTTTCTAAATTTAAGATGCAATCTTTTAGTCCGATTAGTCCAATATTTATAGTGCCTGCCTTTATTATCTTTCTTATCTTTTGGCCCTCTTCTAATCGTTCGTCTCCTACTATATTTCCTCTAAATAGTACATCGTAGTTTTCTTTACTTTTGTTTCCAATAGTTTCAAATGACAACATAAGCTCATTTTTGGTAAGCTCTAACATGTTATCGAGCTTTTTATAAAAATCTTCTCGTGTCTTATTTTTAGATTTCAGGGCTAATCTTGCCATATTAATCGAAGTAGCTGTCACGCACATCCTACCTATCGGCGATATTCCATCATCTTTCGATAGACAAATTGAATCTCTAAAATATTCTCTTTCGCTTTCTCTTACAAATTGAATCGAGATATTTTTGTTATTAGTTGCTAGGCCAACTATATCAGTTATAACTGTATCATTTGTGTAGTGACTTGTTTTAAATATCACGTGCACAGTCTCTATATACGGATTGTTTCTAAGAAAAGATATGAACTCATCTTTAATTTCCAAAGATACTGGATCTTTATTATCGCTTATACTCATAGTAACAAAAGATCTCGGTTTTTGGTTGATTCTTAACATATTGAGTATTTTTTCAACTGCATATGTAATAAATTTCTTTGTCGCTCTTTTACTATCATTAATGGCATATTCCACTACTTCTTCAACTAATTTATTAACGCAGAGTGATTTCAACTCTTCCATCGCATCGTCTATATTTTCGGTTTTATCTATCGCTTCGTAATATTTCTTAATAGGTATAAAATCGATAAACCCATGCATAGTTAAATATCTATTTAAATAATCTTTTAAATTTTTTCTATACATATTTAGTACTTGATTCTTAAGTATTAAATCGATATTGCTAATCACTATTTCGTCGCTTACTTCTTTTCGTACGTTTATTAGTTGCGATATAAATTCATCTAGATGTTCGTCACTTTCCTTTATAGAAACTTTTAAATTTAAGTGTGAAATGTAGCCTAGTGGAAAGTAATCTAAGTCATGTATGTAGATACTTCCTTCTTCCATTGCTCTTATGTACTTGGCATCAAGTGTATACGATTTAGTATATTCTCTTGAGATAATCTGTCCAAATTTATTGACTATATCACTTGGTGTCAAATTATCTTTCTGCGAATATGCTTGTTCCTGAACTTTCTCTATCGCTTTTACGAATTTATGTTGATGCTTTTCATCGAATGCTTTTCTCGATGCTGCCCTACGCAAACGG
This sequence comes from uncultured Erysipelotrichaceae bacterium, assembly GCA_902773365.1. Classification (GTDB taxonomy): domain Bacteria; phylum Bacillota_I; class Bacilli_A; order RF39; family UBA660; genus RUG11867. Next base: position 1,062 of record CACYEG010000109.1, on the reverse strand, counting down.
TAATCGTGAAAAGCTGTATAGACATCTTTAAATTTGAGTTCTTTAAGTGTAGTTTCTATTAAATCTTGTATGTCTTCGACATTTACAGTCTTTCTTTCTTTATAGTCATTGTTCATTACGCTTAAAACTTTTTCAAAAACTTTAAATACGCTTGTTTCATCGACATCTTCATATACAGCTTCAAACGCTTTTCTAATCGCTACAGAAATTTTAGAGGCATTAAATTCTACTCTCTGGCCACTTCTTTTGACGACGACTAATCCTTCTAATGCTTCGTTCCACATAGAATTATAACCTCCTCTACTCTAACCATACTAATGGTATCATGTATAAGTATCTCGGTCAATGTTTTTTTTAACAAAAAAATAATATTTTTATCGGATGATATTTAAACGCCTATAAAAAAGACACAAAAAAAACATTTGCTTTTTACAAATGTTTAACACTCTATTGTCGTACACCCGCGGTAGCTTTATCTAAGATGAACGACACATCATAAGTTTTATTAGAAAGTTCCTTGTTCTTTTTGTCTCCCGTTATTTGTTTTAATTTACTATTATTTTCTAATTTTATGGTTTTATCAGAATTAAAAATTAAAGTTTCCTTGTTGTTAACTATACTATATTTTTCTAAATTTGAGTCTGTATCAAACCAGTAATTTAGATTTATATCGTTGCCATTTACTTGGTAATTTCCTATATAAACGACAGTTTCATCGTCACCCTTTAATACATAACTAAACATAGCATTGTCCATTAGATATATGTAATGCGTTATTTCTTCTTCTGTATTCTCATCTTTAATCGTTGCACCATATAATCCAATAACATCTTTTATATTAGTTTCCTGTTTAGTATAACACTTGGGACCTATTTCTTTCTTTCTACCTTCATTTAGCTTATTATAGTAAATATATCCAGCGAGTACAATCGCAATTACTCCAAATACAATAGTTAAAAACTTATTACACTTATCTTTCATTTTTAATCCCTTTCTATTGTTATAAGTATAGCATCAAAAGGGTGAGATTACAAGATGAAAGGGCTAAAAGTTTCTACTCTT
>CACYEG010000108.1 GCA_902773365.1 uncultured Erysipelotrichaceae bacterium | reverse complement strand
TTTGGTTTTCGTCATCCATATATTTTTCAAATATTCTTCGAGCTTCAATCGGATTTGTATCCTCAAAGAAACATTCGTTACATAACTCGACTATGCCATCGACATCATCGATTGTCGCAACTCTAAATTCGACATTCATTTATATTCTCCTACTCTTATTTGATTATACAACAAAAGTCGACCTAAGTCGACTATTTATTGTATTTTGTTCCCACTAAATATTTCAAAGCTTCGCGTTTATTTTCCTTTAATAGTTTTTCTGCCTCATTTTTATCTTCGCTATTTTTATAATTGCTCCAGCTGCTGCAAAGTGGCCGCCTCCGCCATGACGCTTCGCAACAAGACTTACGTCAAAGTCTTCATCTATACTTCGATATGACTTTTGTGGCATTGGTTCTTTGTCTAAGTCTATCAAAATAATATATTTAATAGTATGGCAAGCTTTTCTTACATATTCTGATAAACCGCCGATATATTCAATAGATCCTAGCATAACAGCGATATCATTTCCATCTTCATCAGTCATGAATTCTCTATCATTCCATATGTTTTTGATAATTAGTTCATCTTTTTCCTTTTTGTTTTTGATGTTTTCTTTCTCTTCCATGGAGTAATCGAATACTTTATTACTCGTAGTCAACTTTTTATAAATTGCATCTATATATCCTTCTGTGCCCAATATACTTTGAAAAACTGCCAAGTCGTGTGCTTTTTCTCCATTAACAGCATCGTTTTTCCATTCCCAAGTATCTTCTAAACGAGTAAGTTCAACAAACTCATCTAAACTAGGAGTTTTCTGTATATATTTTTCACCTACTAAGTGCTCATAGAATAGCTTAGTCCCGCTAGTTGGTATTCCCTCTACTTCTATATGTATATGAGTAAAATCATATTTATCAAGTCCAGTATCGATCGCACTTTTATGGTGATCAAAAATCTCAATTCTTTTTGATATAATATCATCACTAGCGATAGTACTTAAAACCGGTTCATTAAGCGCTAAATCAGTTATATAGATTTTATCGTAATTATAAAGTTTACCAGCTTCGTAAAATTCTCTAACTTTTAATCCTAATTCATTCGGATTAGAACATAATATATACTCTAGATTAAAAAATGCAAGACGTGCAAGAATGATGCAGCCAAGCCCATCTATATCGCTTCCATGCGTAAAAAGTAATACTTTAATATAAATCACTTCCTAAATATTATTTTATAGTCCTATTGGTTTTACACTGTCCATATCTACTGGTGTTATTCCATAGGTTTCCTGTATTTTGTTTAAGCTTTTGCTAATTAATCCCATGTGTTTTTCTGTTTCTGCTCTATATGTGTCAGGAAATTCTCCTCTTTCAATGGCATCAATTGTTTCTAATAATTGCGAATGAAGAGATGCCAACTTGTCAGCTGTTCTTTGTAAAGGTGCTATCATTTTTTCTTTTACAAAATCTAGCATTTTAGTTTTCTCTTCATCATTTAGAGCAAATGCTTCTATTAAATCATTGATTTTAGGATTATATGCTTCAAATATATCTGTTGATAATTGATAAAAGCCGTTTTGAAATAAGTCATAGTCATCAAAATGAGACTCTAATATGTCTATATAAATAATTAGCGTTCCCCCCCCGAACTTCTGTTCGCAAAACTGTTTCAAACATTCAACTTTTTCTTCGCTCGATCTTGCATGAACAGTATTCATTTGAATGCAAGTTCCATTGTTATTTTGACAAAATACTATGTCGCTTTTACTACCATCAATTCCTTCATGTTCAAAACGAAAGTCATCGTCTTCATTTACTCTAGTATATAAATCTCTCACTGTTAACTTTTCCATGTATACCTCCTATTCAAATTATACAAAAAATGCAATATGAACGCAATTAAAAGTCATTATCTATTAAATACAGTGAGACAGAAAAAAGTTATTTTTCACTATTCTTTTGTTTATATTCTATCTAATCCACCCATATATGGTCTTAACACTACTGGTATTACCACACTACCATCACTTTGGTAGTTACATTCTAGTATTGCAATTAAACTTCTTGGGCTTGCGATTACAGCATATTTAGTTTCTTCATTTTCATCCAATGAAATAACACATTTTTCTTAGGAAACTATTTTAACTATACCATTTCTTCTTGTAAATCACATGTATATTAAAAATACAATTTATTTTTATTGAAAATATTAAAATTGTACTTTATAATAATAACCAATCTTTTATGTAGAGGAGCGTTTTATATATGATTTGGATTGATAAAAAAGACCATACTTTCGAAGAAATAATAGGTTATATATATACACATATTGGTAAAATCGGGAAATTAGAACTTTTTGCAGGTGAAAATATAGATATAAGTAAAGCTTCTTACGATTTTTTTGATTGTCAAGGTCTAGAAAGAGAAAAAATCGATAATTTTATTGAGAATAAGTCTTCAGAACTTTTTAATACAGTAAGAAGCAATCCGACATATACTAATTATCTCGGCTTATGGGTTCAGTTAAAAAAAATATTAAATGAGTATTATGGCATACCTAATAGATATCTAGATGATATTAATTTAAGTAGTGATCAAACGCCAACGGAATGGCAAGAAACAATTGTAAAAAAAATAATGGAAGGTTTTAATAATTCTTGCCAGTATTTTCTCGCTGAAGGAAAAATTGAAAATCCATTAAAACACACTAGAATATTTTGGGATTTTGACCTATATTACTACGCCTTTAAACTATTAAAAGAAAATATTCCTTTTAACAAATACTTTAAAGATTATGTTGCAATTCCATTAGGAAGTTTGTACCAACATGAAGTTGAATTATCTTGTATACTTCCAGACTATCGACGAGATAGATATTTTGTTGGACTTTTTCTAGCAGATGGTATTGAATATTATGGAAAAGCTTCAAATATTACTCGAGGTAGAAGTAATGAAATTTATATTACTTTGTTGGATAGTGTATATGAAATTATGTCAAGCATTCTAAAGAAAATTGGACTTCCAGATGAGTTTATATTTGAAATACTTAAAAAAGTGACATATCGTAATCGTGTATTTGAAATATTAAATCAGTTTGCACCAAAAGCGGACAGCGAAGACACTTGGCTAGATTCAATTCTAGATGTCGGTGAACAAAAAAATACAGTATCTGAATGTAAGTGGCAAAAATTACTAGAAAGTCTACAAGCTAATAAAGATAAAATTATAACTGAATTGTTGGAATTAGCTAAACAAATTATAGAAGATGATAAAAGTTTATTAGAAAAAATTAATCGCTATAGAGAAGTCCTTAAACCTAAAGTTCCGGATGAAGAGAGAATATTGAAAATACTAAAAAATAAAAATGTATTTAGAGAAGTTGCAACCGATAGGATTGATGAAATTATAAGGCTTGTTCCAATAATAGATTTAGCCTCTAGAGCAATATCTGATCACATGAAATTCATAAACAGATTTTTTGGTGTAACAACGGAAAATATCGATAGAAACTTACTATCACTCTATCACAGGAGATTACCAGAAATATTATCTATAATTAATTTTAAGTCATTTATGGCTGAATATTGTATACAGGAAGGGCATCGTAATCCATTTGCTACTATTAGAAAACTGATGCCTTATCTAGAAGAAAATCGCCTAATGTGGGAGTGCTATCCAAAAAAGGATATAATTCATGGGCCAACGCTAAAAATAAATACATCTTTAGTAGTTGGATTAACAGATCCCTATGAATTGAGTCAAGATATAAGTAAATATATAGAGGCTGAAGAGGAGATTCGACCAATAGACGCAATTCCTTCTTGTAATAGTGATTCTTCTGTAACTAATTACTTAGATGGTTCTAGATTAGCTCTTACAGTATCAGATGGTGATACTTTGGGCCCTCTTGGTGTTTGTGAGCGTCCATATACACACGTGAAAAACTGGCGTGTAGATGCATATATAATATATAATTTGATTGCGCAATTATTTGAAAAATTACCTGAATTTTTAAAAATTAACCCACGTTTATTCGAAATTTTAACAAATCGGATAAATTATAGAGCACAAATTTATAAATTGTTAAATACTATTACAATTGATATAGATGATTTAGCACAAAAAATTATTTCTGCAATACAAGAAAAAGAAAGCGTTGCGAAAGTAGAAATTGGCTGCAATGATTCCACATCAGGTGAATTTATCTCATTGTTTAATGGGCCTTTTAATGAATATAGCACAGAAAAGGAAAATCATGTAAGCATCATTGGGGCGTTGAAAGTACGCATTGAGGTTAGTACTGACTGGATACGTAAACGTATTAATCCACTACTAGAAGAACTTGGCTCTGACACAGATATTAGTAAAAACATTACTGAGTCATTTAATCCAAAATTTTATTCTTTGGAAAGCCTATTTTTGAATCAAGAATCGAATTGGGCAATATGTGATGGAAAACCTAATCCCCAGAAATATACAGGTATAGACCTTATTAGGCTTGTTGAAGAATTTGAAATTAAACAAGCATCATCCGGTATTGAACACACAATATATGATGTTGCCCTTGAATTTTTAGAGGCGATATTAGATAAATATAAAATAAAGGAAGCTATAGTAACTATGGCTCGTGACTACTATTCAAAGATTAATAGTACTTTTAAAGACTTAAATGGTCGATTAGA
>CACYEG010000107.1 GCA_902773365.1 uncultured Erysipelotrichaceae bacterium | reverse complement strand
GGAGATAAAGTCGAAAATGAAAAATAAGAAAACTATCCTTGTACTGGTAATAATTCTTATAATAAGTGTATCGATTTTTATGGTTTTATATTGTAAACTTTTTAACAAAGATAAAAAGCCCAAAGAAAATATACCTGTAGATATAATAAAAAACTTTAATTATGAGTTAGAAGAAAGAGATACTAGTTTGTTTAAAGATGAATATCTCAAATTAAAAGATATTTTATCTAAAGATGAAATAGATTATATAGAATATGCAAAACAAATTGCTAAGTTATATATAATAGATTTATACACTATAAATAATAAGAAAAACATATACGATTGTGGTTCTTTAGAATATATATATCCGGATATTAAAGAAAATTTTGAATTGAAAGTAAAAGACACACTATATAAATACATCGAAAACGATACAGGTAATAGGAAACAATTACTTCCTCAAGTTAGTACTACAAGTATCGATGAATGTATAGAAGACTCCCTTATATTTAATGGAAAAACAATGCCGAGCTACAATATAAAAATATCATGGGACTATATAGAAGATTTGGGATACGATAAAGTTGCAGAACTTATACTTGTTCAGGAAGATGGTAAAATTTATATATTAGAGCAAAAATAATTGCTCTTTTTTTATACTATTTTTTTTAAGCATTAATATAATTTACTTAGAAGGAGTGTTTATGAAGAAAATAAAATATATTATTGCAATATTGAGCATTTTTATCTTATGTGGATGTGGCGGTAAAAATAATAATGAGGAAGTAATTAAAAAATTTGAAAAAAAGGTTAATAATATAAAAAGCTACTCTATTAAAGGCGAAATGGAAATAGTAAGCAATGAAGAAACATATTCATACGATGTTTTAGTAAATTATAAAAAACCCGAATTATATAAAGTCACTTTAGTTAATAAAGTAAATGATCATGAACAAGTTATATTAAAAAATTCTGATGGAGTTTATGTCGTAACACCAGCTTTAAATAAAAGTTTTAAATTTCAAAGTGAATGGCCTAAAAACAGCAGCCAAAGCTATTTATTGGTTTCTATATTAAATGATATAACATCTACAAAAGATGTTTCAGTTGAAAAAAATAAAGAGTATTATATTGTTACTGCTAATGTAAATTATCCCAATAATAAGTCTTTAGTAAAAGAAAAAATTTATTTTGATGCTTCTGGCAATTTAAAAGAAGTTCAAGTTATCAATAAGGATGAAAGAGTTGTAATTAGAATGAAATTTATCAAGATAACATATTCGAAAAAATTTGAAGCAAATAACTTTAAACTAGATAGCTTAGTTACATCGACTGATTGTGAAGGTGAATGTACAACTACAAAAGAAACTAGCGTCGTAGATAACATTGTATATCCATTATATTTACCCCAAGATACACATCTATCCACAAAAGATACAATCGAATCTGACAATGGTGATAGAGTAATTATGACATATGCAGGTGCAAAACCTTTTATGATAATCGAAGAGTCAGCAAGTGTAAGCAAAGAGATGGAAGTAACAAGCGTATATGGTGATCCATTACAACTTAGTATGTCTATTGGAGCTCTTTCATCTAATTCTCTTGAATGGCAAAGTAATAATATGCAATATTATATAACTAGTTCATATCTAACGAGTGAAGAGATGATGACAATAGCAGAATCACTTAATACAGCCAGCGTTGCAGAAATTGCAAATAAATAGCAAAAAATAAGCATATTTTTTGCTTTTTTATTACAGATTTGTTATACTAATTTTGGTGATATAAATGAAAAAGGAAAGCATAAATACAACTAAAAAAAGCAAACAAAAAATAATAAAGTATAAAAACGAAGACACAAATGAGATTAAGAAATTGCTATTGATACTATTAGGTATAATTGCAATAGTTTTTTTGTTGTTTTTCATAACGTCTAAATATTTGCTTAAAGATGGTTTCCAAAAAGAACAACCATCTACTAAGAGTGTGGAAATAGATTATACTAGTGTTGATGTTGGAACTATGTTTAATAGACCATATGAAGAATATTTAGTTTTTGCATTTAACGCTAATGATGATGATAATGCATATTACCATGCATTAATCAGCACATATACTGGAAAAGTTAAACTATATTCATTAGATTTATCTATTTTAAAAAACAAAGAATATGTTAAGGAAGAGGCTAATAAAGAAGCTAAGAATATCAGCGAATTAGCTTTTGGAAAACTAAATCTAATACATATTAAAAATGGAAAGATAGTTGAATATCTTACGGATATAAAGGATATTGAAAAGAAATTAAAGTAATAACTTTTGTTTCATTGTTTTAATTGCAGGTGGGTGATAACATGAAAAAGGAAGATAGGCGCTTTACTATAAAAGAAGTCTTAATAATAGTAATTTTGTCTTCATTTTTCATGTTTTTTTTAGGGGGAATATCGATTTATAGACATTTAGGAGGAATTAATTATACACTCTTGGGTAATGATAAAGAACTTAAAAAGTTTATTAGCACTTACGATAATCTTTTAAATAACTATTATGGTAATTTTGATAAATCGACTTTAATTAGTGGAGCAATTAATGGCATGTATGCTAGTTTAGATGATCCTTATACGACTTATTTAGATGCCAACAATACAGAAAACATTAATAATACACTGAACGGTCAATATATTGGTATTGGCATTATATTAGAAGACAGTGACAATGGAGTACAGATAAAAGATGTAGTTAAAGATTCGCCAGCATTAAAAGCTGGACTTATCCCTGGGGATATCATAATCAAACTAAACAATATGGATGTTAGTTCCCTATATAGTATCGATATATCAGAAATGATAAAAGCGACTACTGGAGATATAAAATTAGAAATTATTAGGAATAAAGATATTAAAAAAGTTACTTTAAGAAAAGAAGATTTGGCAGTTCCTATAGTAAAAAAAGAATTGATAACATACAAAGAAAAATTTATAGGGTATATATCACTCGAAATATTTAACGATACCGCTGATATACAATTTGAGGACGCCATTTTTGATTTGGAAAAAAACAATATCGAATCGTTAATAATAGATTTAAGAGATAATACTGGTGGATATTTAGAGGTTACCAAGAATATTGCGGAATTATTTTTGAAAAAGGGTAAAATCATATACACCTTAGTAAATAATAAGGAGAAAGTAAAAATTGCGGATATTACAAATGAATCGAGGAATTATAAAATAGTAGTTTTAGTTAATTCTAACACGGCTAGTTCTGCTGAAATACTGGCAGCAAGTTTAAAATATTCTTATGGCGCTATCATCATTGGTAATAAAACTTATGGAAAAGGAAAAGTGCAAAAGAAGACAGATTTAATAGACGGAACTTCTATAAAATATACTATTGCCAAATGGTTAATGCCAAATGGAAAATGTATAGACGGAGTAGGGATAATTCCGGATTTTGAAGTAACGTTCGATAAAGACACTATAGTAAAAGACGATATTTTTTCTGACAATCAAATACTTTACGCTTTAGACATCCTTGCCGATTAAATTCGACAAAGTTTTACACTGCTTGACAATATATGTCATAATTATTTCTAGAATTTTGTAATATCTAATTATATAATAAGTGTGCGTGGTAAAAAAGGAGAGAAACATGAATAATAAAATACGCACTTTGTTAATTGAAGACGATGAAAAAATCGTTAATGAAGTAAAGAAGTATTTTAGTAGTTCCACTGCAGTAGAAATCTCAAGAGTCGAAAAAGATGGCGAATCAGGTCTTAAAACCGCTATAGAGAACATGAATAATTTAGATTTAGTTATACTAGACTCGTTATTACCAAATAGAGATGGCCTTTCTATTTTGAATGAATTTAAAAATGCTAATACGAAGTTTAAAGTAATTTTAACAAGCAGCATTAAAAATACTACAGTTTTAAATAACTTAGAAAAGTATGATATCGATTATGTACTTTTAAAACCATATAAATTAGATGATTTAAGTAACGTTATTGAAATGGTTTTTAATACTGCATTAGCATCGAATAATAAAAACGCGCTTGAACCGCGAATAACAAAGATGTTACATTCGCTCGGTGTTCCATCTCATATAAAAGGATACCAATATATTCGTGAGAGTATAATGCTCATATATAATAATCCTTATATCATTGGAGGTATTACAAAAGAACTTTATCCAGAAGTAGCCTCGAGATATAAAACAACCTCGTCGAGAGTTGAGCGCGCAATTCGTCATGCAATTGAAGTTAGTTGGAATAGAGGAGATTATGAATATATGGAAGAGTTGTTTGGCCATAGTGTAGATTATGATAGAGCAAAACCTACAAACAGCGAATTTATTGCTACAGTTGCAGATAAATTGAGGCTTGACTTGAATATTTTTGCAAGATAAAAAGTTCCATTTAGGAACTTTTTTATTTACATTTACTTATATCAACCACACCATTATAATAATATCCTGATTCGATCTTATTATAAGAGTATTTATGTTTTTCTTTAGCTGGAACAAATAGTCCACCTGGATGTGATTTCTCACATTTGTTCTTCGATGGTTTATAAGTATAACCTACTGGACATAGACGATATTTATATCTTTTATAAATATAACCCAGTGCTTTATTATAACCACTATACTTACAAGTATATTTATAACCTATTGGAAGGCTTTCAAAACATTCATTTGGATATGCCAACATATTATTATAAAAAGTAACTGGATTTCCAACTTGTGTTTCAACAGGATCAACCGATAAAACTGTAATTTTACACTGATGATCTGAAGTTAACTCGCCCTCTTGACAAGAGTATTTAATATGATCATAACAAGTTTTAGCTTTTGTGGTTGCAGGCTTTGTAGTTACAGGTTTTGTGGTTGCAGGTTTTGTAGTAACAGGCTTTGTAGTTACAGGTTTTGTGGTTACAGGTTTTGTGGTTACAGGTTTTGTGGTTACAGGCTTTGTAGTAACAGGCTTTGTAGTTACAGGTTTTGTGGTTACAGGCTTTGTAGTTACAGGCTTTGTAGTTACAGGCTTTGTAGTTACAGGTTTTGTAGTAACAGGCTTTGTTGTTCTTCTTCTTATTGTTCTTAGTGTTGTTTGAGTACTATATGTTGTTCGTCTTGAACTTGAAGTCTTTTTAGGAGTAGTAGTTCTTACTGGTGTAGTCTTTTTCGTAGTTTTCTTTGTTGTATCAGTTGTTGTAGTTGTACTTTCTTCTTCCTTGACCTCACAAATTCCTTTGTCTGTTTTATTTCCAACACATATTTTTCCATCACAATTGGCGAAACAACCAATATATTCTTTTTTTGTCTTTTTATTTTGTCCACACTTAACAGTTGTTACAAGATGGTAATTATTTTTCTTTCTTGTAATTTCTGAATAACTTTCATTAGTATCACACATATTTCCTTCAGAATCTTTAAGGGGCTCAATGAAATCTTTAGCTATTAAATACTTTAGTTTAACGCTTCTTGATTCATTTTCTTTTTGTGGCAAATTGTCGATAGTTAGATATTGTAAAGTTGCTTCTCGCAGAGCCAATACTTCGTTAGATAAGGTAACTTTAACAGCTGGCTTATCATCTTTATTAGAATTCTTTGTGCACCTTGTTACTAATGCAATAATACCAAGAATAATTATAACAATAAGTATATACCATATAATTCTTTTTAATAATAATATCCAATTAATTCTATGT
>CACYEG010000106.1 GCA_902773365.1 uncultured Erysipelotrichaceae bacterium | reverse complement strand
TTAGCACCGTGCTCTTTACATATATTTATTGCCTCTATTAAAGTTCCACCAGTACTAATTTCGTCATCGAATATAAGAGCTGTTTTATCCTTTACATCACCAATGATGTAGGCTGCTTTTGCATCGTCATTATTGTCCATACGTCTTTTATCGATTAAAGCCATCGGACAGTCTAATAGTTTTGAATACTTGTATGCTCTTTTTGAACTTCCAGCATCTGTAGCAACTACTACGATGTCTTTTAAATTCTTGCTTTTAAAATAGTCTGCTAACAAATAAGATGACGTAATAGTATCGCATGCAATTTCAAAATAAGATTGTATTGCAGAATTATGTAAATCACAAGTAATCACCCTATCTGCTCCAGCCGCTTCGATGATTTTAGCCATCAACTTTGCAGTTACTGGTACCCTAGACTGATCCTTTTTATCTGTCCTTGCATAAATAAAATATGGAAGAACTACAGTTATTCTTTTAGCAGACGCCCTCTTAGCAGCATCTATTGTGATTAGTAACTCCATTACTCTTTCGTTTACTGGCATTTCTGTAGTTTGAACGATGTAAATATCTTGATTTCTTACTGTTTCCTTAAATTGAACAAATGTATTGTCATTTTTAAACTTAAAGGCTTCCTTTTCCCCCATTGGCAAACCTAGATAGTCGCAAATTTCTTGCGTAAATTTTTCTGCTGAATTACATGCAAAAATTTTAATGTTTTCCATTTTTTTACCTCCCAATATTACCACTTATATGATATCACCATACACATACATTTTCAAATTAAAAAGCGCTTTATAGCGCTTATAATTTAAATACTTCTGTTTTAGAAAGATCTCCATTATCTACTTGTGGTGTGACAATTTCTAACCCTTCTACAGGAATTTGATTATCTACTTGTAAATTTTGTTCTTGTGTTTCTGGTATGTTCTCTTTACTCTCTACTGGTAAAGAAGCCTGGCTAGGAGATGCATTGATTGGTGTAACTACTGTAGAGGATGCGATATTATTCTCTATAGTTTCTGGCTCCATAGAACTACTCTTTTTCTTCTTTCCTTTAATTAGCAAAATAATCAATACGATTAGTACAATCAAACCAACCATACCGATTAAAATATATTGCCAGTAATCTTTGAGAATAGTCATAACGATAGATTCCATTTTATGAATAATTATGGTATATTCTCTTTCTTCGCCATTTTCTGCAGCAACTATAACTTTTATTGTGGAACCATTAACTAACGAAGAATTGCCTGTTATAGAAATTGCAGCATTTTCATCTTGAGCGACAGGAATTATTGTCAATTCTTGTTCTTCTTTAATTGTTAAATCATACTTATATGTATCTGGAGAAAAAGGAATTGAATATCCTTCTATTGTCAATTGCGATAAATAATTATTATTAGATAAAGATGTTTCTCTTTTGACTGCTAATTCATATATAGTAGATTCTCCATCTTTGTTTGTTACATTTACAGTAACTGTATTTGTTCCTTCTATTAAATTTTTACTATTTTCGGATATTAAAATACTGTCTTCAGGATTATCTGTTTCTGCATTAATTTTAATTTCAGTAACATCATTTGGTACTTCTATATAGTAGCTTGTAATATCTGGACTAAAATTAATAGGATACCCTTCTATTACAAATGTTTTTAGCTTAACTTTTTGTTCTTCCACTACTGGAGTTGGTGCGATAGGTTCGACCTTTTTAGTAGTGGTGGTCGTAGTAGAAGTTGTACTTGTAGTAGTTTTCGTAGTAGGTGCAGTTGTAGGCTTAGTCGTAGTAGTCTGGCTTTCTTTTACAAAACTGAAATAATATCTTGTTATTCCACAATCAGGTGCTCCATTGACTCTTATCTGTACCTCTTCATTCGTAGAGACCGTTCTAGGCTCATATCCAGTAACGAAGGCATAATCAGTTTCTGCATCAATTTTTACAGTGCTCGTATTATCTTTAATAACAATTCTATATTTAGTACCATCTGAATTTATAATAGCACTTTTGCCTACTGGTACTCCATCTATTTTAACGTTTTTTATATCTGCACATTTTGCATAAACGTTATTAAATAATATCGCTGTGAATATCAAAATAAGCCCTTTTATAGCTCGTTTC